>JAWWOL010000236.1:0-3452 GCA_033851695.1 Frankiales bacterium | reverse complement strand
GGGGTTGCGCCGGCGCCCGGGTGACCAGCCGATGTCCGATGGGCTCAGCTGGCGCGACGCAGTGTCCTGGGCAGCTGCAGCAACCAGCCGAGGTCGATGTCGGCGAGCGAGGCGAAGATCGGCCGGTCCGGCGTGGCCGCGAGCGGTGCGTGCCCGGGGATCCCGATGGCGAGGCAGCCGGCGGCCTCTGCCGAGGCGATCCCGGACGGGGAGTCCTCGAACACGACGCACTGGTCGGCGACCACCCCCAGGGCCGCCGCAGCGACCAGGTAGGGCTCGGGGTCGGGCTTGGTACGGGACACCTCGTCACCGGCGAGCGTGACGTCGAACCGGTGCGCGCCCACGACGGCCAGGACCGCGTCGACCAGCACCCGGTAGGACGACGAGACCAGGGCCGTCGGCACGCCGGAGGCCCGCAACGAGTCGACCAGCTCGAGCGCTCCGGGCTGGACCGGCACCTCGGTCGCGAAGAGCCCGACCATGCGCGCCAGCAGCCACTCCTGCGCCGCCTTGAGCTCCTCGCCGGACGGGGCGACCACGCCGAAGTAGTCGAGCATCATCGGCACCGCGTCGGGCAGGGCTGTGCCGATGCATCGGGCCTTGATCTCGGCGTCCCACACGCCGCCGTAACGCGCGGCCAGCTCGGCCTCGGCGATCGACCAGAGCGGCTCGGAGTCGACCAGCAGTCCGTCCATGTCGAACAGACCTGCGCCCAGCGGGTGGCCGGCGAGGTCACGGGCACTCATGCTGGAAGCACTCCAAGGTGTCGAGGGAACACCCGAGTCTAGTCGGCTGTGACTACTGTCGAAGGATGTCCGTTCTGACCCCGGTACGCGACCACGGCCCCGCGGTCGCCGGAGGCATCGACGTCGACCTGCCCGGCGACGGGGTGCGGCTGCGTGCCACCCGCTGGCCGGGGGCCGGCACACCCGTGCTCCTGCTGCACGGCCTGGCCTCGACCCGGCGGTTCTGGAACCTCGTCGTGCCCGACCTGGTCGCCGCCGGGCTGTCGGTCGTGGCGCTGGACCAGCGCGGTCACGGCGAGTCCCCCGTCACCGACGACGCCGACTTCAGCCCCGCGGCTGTGGCCAGGGACGCCGGGGTCGCGCTGGACGCGCTGGGAATCTCCCGCGCGGTGGTGGTGGGCCACTCCTGGGGTGCCTCCGTCAGCCTGACCCTGGCCGCGAGCCAGCCCGGCCGGGTGCTCGCGGCCGTCGCGATCGACGGCGGTTTCGCGATGCGCCCCGCGCAGGTCGACCTGGCCGAGCTGCGCGAGCGACTGAAACCGCCGGTCTGGAGCGCCCCGCCCGGCGACCTGCCGCGCCTGCTCGGCCGGGGCCCGCTGGCGCCGTACTGGGACGACGAGCGGGCCCGGGCGCTGCTGCCGATCTTCGGCGTCGGCGAGGACGGTCAGGCGCGGGCCCGGCTGCCCCTCGCCCAGCACATGGCGATCGTCGACGGGATGCTCGCCGAGGACGTCGCGGCGACCCTGAAGGCCGTACGCTGCCCTGCCTGGCTGGTCTCGTGCGAACCGGCCGGCAGCATGGCCGGAGACCTCGACGACTGGTCGCGGCAGAAGGCCGAGGGTCTCGCGCTGGCCGCCGCCGCGCTGCCCGATGCGCGGACGATGCGCTGGTCCGGTGCGCTGCACGACGTACCCTTGCAGTGGCCGGCCCTGGTCTCAGGACTGGTGCGGGATGCCGCGAACCACCCAGACGACCGACGCGAGGAGACGCCGTGAGCTCGCTGCCGGTGGACGACTCGGGCTACGGGGACGAGGGGCCCAGCGACCTGCCCTCTCCCCCGTTGCGCAGGCCGGTGCTGATCGCCGCCTTCGAGGGCTGGAACGACGCCGGCGACGCCGCGACCGCAGCCGTCGAGCACCTCGAGGAGGTCTGGGACGCGACGCCGCTGGCCGCGATCGACCCCGAGGACTACTACGACTTCCAGGTCAACCGCCCGACCGTCAGCCTCGACGACTCGCCGCACGGCACGGCTCGCCGGATCGAGTGGCCGACCACCCGGCTCTCGATCGCCCGGCTGAGCACCTCCGACCGGGACGTCGTCCTGGTCCGCGGCCTCGAGCCCAACATGCGCTGGCGCGGGTTCTGCGACGAGATCGTGGCACTGGCGCAGGAGCTCGGCGTCCAGATGGTGGTCACGCTCGGTGCCCTGCTGTCCGACTCGCCGCACACCCGCCCCGTACCCGTGTCCGGCACGGCGTCCGACTCGCTGACCGCCGAGAACATGGACCTCCAGCAGTCCCGCTACGAAGGGCCGACCGGCATCGTCGGGGTGTTCCAGGAGATCTGTACGCGTGCGGGCTGGCCGGCCGTGTCGTTCTGGGCCGCCGTTCCGCACTACGTCGCCCAGCCGCCGTGCCCCAAGGCCACCCTGGCCCTGCTGCGCAAGCTCGAGGACCTGCTCGACCTGCCGGTGCCGATCGGTGACCTGCAGGAGGAGGCCCGCGCCTGGGAACGCGGGGTCGACGAGCTGGCGCGTGACGACGCCGAGGTCGCGGAGTACGTCCGCACGCTCGAGCAGCGCGAGGACGAGACCGACCTTCCCGAGGCCAGCGGTGAGGCGATCGCCAAGGAGTTCGAACGCTACCTGCGCCGCCGCGGCAACTACGAGTCCTGAACGGCTGACGCTCCGCCCGGGCTCACGCTGTCGCACCAGGCGATGACGACCCGTTCGAGCAGGCCGAGCGGCACCCCACCGACGCCGAGCACCGCGTCATGAAAGCCCCGGATGTCGAACCGGTCACCGAGCCTGGCCTGCGCCAGCGCCCGGACCCGCTGGATCTCCAGCCGGCCCACCATGTAGGCGCAGGCCTGGCCCGGATCGCTGATGTAGCGGTCGATCTCGACCTCGATGTCGCTGGGCGCCATCGGCGTGTTGTCCCGGCAGAACGCGATCGCCTGCTCGCGGCTCCAGCCCAGTGAGTGCAGGCCGGTGTCGACGACGAGCCGGGCCGCCCGCATCGAGTCGGCGCTGAGCATGCCCAGGCGCGCCACGTCGTCGGAGTAGAGCCCCATCTCCGCGGCCAGCCGCTCGGCGTACAGCCCCCAGCCCTCGGCGTAGGCCGTCACGGCGTAGATCTGGCGCAGCCTGGACAGCTCGATCTCCTGGACGAGGGAGAGCTGGAGGTGGTGCCCCGGAACGGCTTCGTGGTAGGCGATCGCCTCGCACTCGAACCGGAACCGGTCACCGGGCTCGAAGGTGTTGGCGTAGTAGGTGCCCGGCCGCGACCCGTCGAGCGCCGGCGGGAAGTAGTAGGCGGCGGGTGAATGAGGCGCCTGGTCCATCGGCACCGGCGCGACGACACAACGTTGGACGGGCAGCACGCCGAACCACTGGGGGGCCGCGTCCTCGGCGCGGCGGATCGCCGCCTCGGCGGAGGTGAGGATCTGGGCCTCGTCGGTGTAGCGCAGCGTGAGGTCCTCGCGCAG
>JAWWOL010000207.1:0-2528 GCA_033851695.1 Frankiales bacterium | reverse complement strand
CTCCGCCACGGTTACTCCTCAGTCACTTGCACGCTTGTACGGGGAACGCTGGCCAGGGCTCAGCCCTCGAGCTCGCGGGCCTTCTTCTCGACGTCCTCGATGCCACCGCACATGAAGAACGCCTGCTCGGGCAGGTGGTCGTACTCGCCCTCGGCCAGCGCCTTGAAGGCCGCCAGGGTCTCCTCGAGCGGAACGAACGATCCGTCGAGACCGGTGAAAGCCTTGGCCACGAAGGTGTTCTGGGACAGGAACCGCTGGATCCGGCGCGCGCGCTGGACCAGGATCTTGTCCTCCTCGGAGAGCTCGTCGATGCCGAGGATCGCGATGATGTCCTGGAGGTCCTTGTAGCGCTGCAGGATCTCCTTGGTGCGCTGGGCGATCCGGTAGTGGTCGTCGCCCACGTAGCGCGGGTCGAGGATGCGCGAGGTCGAGTCGAGCGGGTCGACGGCCGGGTAGATGCCGAGCTCGGAGATCGGCCGCGAGAGCACGGTCGTGGCATCGAGGTGAGCGAACGTGGTGTGCGGCGCCGGGTCGGTGATGTCGTCGGCGGGCACGTAGATCGCCTGCATCGACGTGATCGAGTGACCACGCGTGGAGGTGATCCGCTCCTGCAGCTCACCCATCTCGTCGGCCAGCGTCGGCTGGTAGCCGACGGCGCTGGGCATGCGGCCGAGCAGGGTCGAGACCTCGGAACCGGCCTGGGTGAACCGGAAGATGTTGTCGATGAACAGCAGCACGTCCTGGCCCTGCACGTCGCGGAAGTACTCCGCCATGGTCAGCGCGCCCAGCGCGACCCGCAGCCGGGTGCCCGGCGGCTCGTCCATCTGACCGAAGACCAGAGCAGTCTTGTCGATGACACCGGTCTCGGTCATCTCACCGATGAGGTCGTTGCCCTCACGGGTGCGCTCCCCCACGCCGGCGAACACCGAGACACCACCGAAGTTCTCGGCCACCCGGTAGATCATCTCCTGGATCAGCACGGTCTTGCCGACGCCGGCGCCACCGAACAGGCCGATCTTGCCGCCGAGCACGTACGGCGTCAGCAGGTCGACGACCTTGATGCCGGTCACGAACATCTCGGTCTTGGACTCGAGCTGGTCGTACGGCGGGGCGCTGCGGTGGATCGGCCAGCGCTCCTTGATGTCCAGCGTGCTGGTCTCGACGTCGAGGGACTCGCCGAGCACGTTGAAGACGTGGCCCTTGGTGACATCGCCTACGGGCACGGTGATCGCGGACCCGGTGTCGGTCACCGAGCTGCCGCGGACCAGGCCGTCGGTCGGCTGCATGGAGATCGCGCGCACCTGGTTGTCGCCGATGTGCTGGGCGACCTCGAGGGTCAGGGTGCGAGTCTCGCCGTCCAGGGTGCGCTCGACGTGCAGGGCGTTGAAGATGTCGGGGATGGAGTCCGGCGGGAACTCCACATCGACGACGGGGCCGATGACCCGGATGACCCGGCCGAAGCTGCTGCCGGCCTGGTCGTCGGTGGTCGCGGTGTCAAGTGTCGCGGTCATCTCATTCACCCATCTCAAGAACGTTCATCACTGACGCCATCTCATGACACTTCTCAGTCGCTACCGGTTACGGACAGGGCCTCGGCGCCGCCCACGATCTCCATGATTTCCTGCGTGATCTCAGCCTGCCTGGCGGCGTTGGCCTGCCGGACGTAGCTCTTGATCAGCTCTTCCGCGTTGTCCGTCGCCGACTTCATGGCCCGGCGCCGGGCCGCGGACTCCGAGGCCGCCGACTGCAGCAGCGCGTTCCAGACCCGGCTCTCGACGTAGCGCGGGAGCAGCGCGTCGAGGACTGCCTCGGCCGACGGCTCGAACTCGTACAGCGGCATCGGCTGGTCCGGCTTCTCGCTGGTCTCGGTGACGACCAGAGGCAGCAGCCGTACGGCCTTGGGCCGCTGGGTCACCGCGTTGACGAACTCGGTGTAGACGACGTGCAGCTCGTCCACCCCGCCACCCTCGGCTCCCAGGCGGAAGGCCTCGATGATGGTGTCCGCGGCCTCCTTGGCGTGGGTGTAGTCGGGCTGCTCGGAGAAGCCGGTCCACTCACCGTCCATCTCGCGACCGCGGAAACGGTAGAAGCCGACGCCCTTGCGGCCGATCACGTAGAGCCGGGCGTCCTTGCCCTCGGCCTTGAGCTTGGCCACCAGCGACTCGGCCGTCTTGATCGCGTTGGAGCTGTAGCCACCGGCCAGGCCGCGGTCGCTGGTGACCAGCAGCACGGCGGCCCTGGTCGGCTGCTCGCGGGCGGTCGTCAGCAGGTGCTCGGTGGTGGCGTTGGCGGCCACCGCCTGGACCACCGCGGTCAGCGCCTCGGCGTAGGGGGTCGACGCGGCGACCCGTTGCTGGGCCTTGACGATCCGCGACGCGGCGATGAGCTCCATCGCACGCGTGATCTTCTTCGTCGACTGAACGGAGCGGATCCGTCGACGGTAGACGCGGAGCTGAGCTGCCATCTAGGTCAGCTTCCCTGCTTCTCCGGCGCACGCCGCCGGTACTTCTTGACCTCTTCCTGACCCT
>JAWWOL010000486.1:0-3607 GCA_033851695.1 Frankiales bacterium | reverse complement strand
ACCATCGGTGCTGATGACCCCCCTCATGCCTTCCGCCGTCCCTCGGCGCGCAGTCCCGCGGACCTCTCTGTGCCTCGCGGCCGCCGTGGTCGTAGCCGTCGGCGTCGGGCCGACGTCCGCCGGCCGGTCGCCGGTCGCGGCCACCCGCAGTGGCGGCGGTCCGGTCGCGGTACCGGCGGCCGATCCGCTGAACGCGCCGGTCGCCGCAGCGGCGACCAGTGCGGCCGGGGGCGCAGCCGGCGTGCTTGCCCGGATGTCCCTGGCCCAGCGGGTCGGCCAGCTGTTCATGGTCGGCACGCCGGCCACCCTGCTGACCGCGGACGTCGTGCATGCCATCCAGGCCGACCACGTCGGCAACGTGATGCTCACCGGCCGGAGCACCAAGGGGGTCGCCGCGACCGCCAAGGTCGCCGCCCGGCTGCAGAAGCTGGTCACGGTCAAGACCACAGCCGGCGTGCCGCTGTTCGTCGGGACCGACCAGGAAGGCGGCCTGGTGCAGGTCCTGCGCGGCCCGGGCTTCTCCAACATCCCTGCGGCGCTGACCCAGGGCACCTGGTCGGCGGCGTCGGTCCGCGCCTACGCCAAGAAGTGGGGCGGCCAGCTCCTCGCGGCCGGGGTCGACCTCGACCTCGCCCCGGTGCTCGACACGGTGCCGAGCGCAGCGGCCGCGGTGCACAACCCGCCGGTCGGCTACTTCAAGCGGGAGTACGGGTTCACGCCGGCGCTGGTGTCCTCGCGTGGCGGCGCGTTCGCGGCCGGGCTCGGACTGGCCGGGGTCGATGCCGCGGTCAAGCACTTCCCGGGGCTCGGTCGGGTCACCGCGAACACCGACGTGACCGCAGGGGTCACCGATCGGGTGACCAGGCGCGGCGACCCCTACCTGGCTCCGTTCGCCGCGGCGATCAAGGCCGGGGTGCCGTTCGTGATGATGTCGACCGCGACCTACGCGAAGATCGACCCGTACCGTCCCGCGGTCTTCTCCAAGACCGTGATCGGGACGGTGCTGCGCGGTGACCTGAAGTTCCGCGGCGTCGTCATCAGTGACGACCTGGGCAACGCCAAGCAGGTCGCGGCCTGGACGCCGGGTGCACGCGCCGTCGCCTTCCTCCGGGCCGGCGGCGACCTGGTCCTCACCGTCAACGGAGGCCTGCTCCAGCCGATGTACGCGGCGGTGCTGGCCAAGGCGCAGACCGATCCGGTCTTCCGGGCCCAGGTCAACGCCTCGGCGCTGCGGGTGCTGACCGCCAAGCAGAAGCGCGGGCTGATCGTGCCGGTGGACAACCCGATCGGGTGGCCACCCCTGCCGGCCTCAGCAGGCCAGTAGCAGCTTCCCGATGTGCCCGCTCGCCTCGAGCAGCCGATGGGCCTCAGCGGCTGCGGACATCGGCAGCACCCGGTCGATGACCGGCTTCACCCGGCCGGCCTCGATCGCCGGCCACAGACCCTCCCGCACGGCAGCGACGATCGCCGCCTTCTGGTCGTGCGGCCGGGCCCGCAGGCCCGTCCCGGTCAGCGTCAGCCGCTTGGCCATCATCAGGCCGAGGTCGATCTCGGCTGTCCGGCCCTTCTGCAGGCCGATGTTGGCGAGCCGGCCGTCGGGGGCCAGGACGGCGAGGTTGCGGGCGAGGTAGCCGGCGCCGATCGGGTCGAGGACGACATCGGCGCCGTGGCCGTGGGTCTGCTCCCGGACGACCTCGACGAAGTCCTGCTGCTGGTAGTCGACGGTGATCGCTGCGCCGAGCTTCGCGCAGGCCTCGAGCTTGGCCGTGCTGCCGGCGGTGACGGCCACCGTCGCGCCGAGTAGCACGCCGACCTGGACCGCCATCGTGCCGACGCCGCTGGAGCCGCCGTGGACCAGCAGCACCTCTCCCGCCCGGAGCCGGGCCAGCTGGACCACGTTGGACCAGACGGTGCAGGTGACCTCGGGCAACGCGGCGGCCTCGAGCAGCCCGACGCCCGCGGGGACGGGCAGCAACAGGTCGGCGTCGACGGCGACCAGCTCGGCGTAGCCCCCGCCGGCGAGCAGTGCGCACACCTCGTCGCCCACGCGCCACCCGTCGACCGCGTCCCCCAGCGCCTCGACGACGCCCGAGCACTCGAGACCGAGGTGCTGCGGAGCTCCCGGCGGTGGCGGGTAGTTGCCCTGCCGTTGCGCGATGTCCGCCCGGTTCAGCCCCGCGGCAGTGACCCGTACGAGCACCTGTCCTGGACCGGCGACCGGGTCGGGCAGCTCGCCCCAGCGCAGCACCTCGGGACCGCCGAACCCGTCCATCACGATCGCCTTCACGGGTTCACCCTAGGCCCGAGCTGCGAACGGTTTCGCGGATGGCGTCGGCGATCGCCTGCGGTGCCTCGAAGGGCATCAGGTGCCCGGCGGGGACCTCGTGCACGACCGCGTCCGGCAGCGCAGAGGCGAGCTCCCGTACGGCCTTGAGCGGGACAGCGGCGTCCCGGGTGCCGCCGAGAAGCACTGCTGGTACGGCAATCTGGCCGAGTCGTCGTTCGATCTGCGTCGTCTCACGGACGAGGGCCTTCTGCTCACGGTGAAAGCTGCGCCAGGCCGGCCCGTGGCGGGCGACGTGCAGGTCCTCGCCCACGCGGTTCTCGCCGGGGCCGAGGATGCTGCCCGTCGTCAGGGTGCTGAGGCCCGCGAGCCGGCGGCCACCGAGGCGCATGATCGCCTCGAAGGGCCAGTGCACGAACGTGGTCGCCAGCACCCGGTCGCCGACGGTGAACGCGCCGCGCACGCCGACCGAGCCGACCAACGTCAGCCCCGCCACGCGCTCCGGCGCCACGAGGGCGGTCGCGAGTGCGGCCCCTCCGCCCCAGGAGTAGCCGCACACCACGGCCCGGTCGACGTCGTGCTGGTCGAGCAGGTCGACCACGGCCCTGGCGTTGCCGAGGAAGCCCTGCGCGGGCGTCCCGTCGTAGCCGGGCCGGTCGGGCGCCAGCGTCGACAGCCCGTCGAGCAGCGGCACGACCAGCTCCCAGTCCTTGGCGCCGCCTGGCTGGCCGTGCAGCAGCACCACCACCGGTCCGGAGCCTGCCAGGCGTGCGTACATGCGCCCATTCGACCACGGGTTCTGGCATGCTGAGCCGGCGGAGGAGGACCAGATGTTCTGTGCGCGGGAGCAGGCCGACATCCCCGAGTCCCTGCTGCGCTACGAGGAAGCCTGGGGCTGGGTGCACCGTACGGACGAGCCGCACCAGGTCGACGGGACCCCGCTGGAGGACGGCCGCAGGACGCCGCCCGGCCGTACGACGGAGCCGGTGACCGGTTCGGGTACGCCGGATGGGTGAAACCCGCTGCGCCGAAGGGCCCCGGCCGCCCCAACGCTGAAGAGCTGATGAGAGTCTGCCGACACGTGGCAGGTGTCCCCTTCTGCGCTGCACACCGATGACGAGCCGACCGAAGCCGCCGTGTCGCGGCGCGGGCTGCTCAGCGGCGCCGGCGTCCTGGGTGCGCTGGCCGGCACCGCCGTGCTCTCCGGTGCCGCCGCGATGGTGCCCGAGGAGGCCGAGGCGAGCGGCTTCGACCCGGTCGCCCATCTGCTTCGCCGGACCACGTACGGGATGAACCCGGACCAGGTCTACGCGGTCCACAAGC
>JAWWOL010000200.1:0-3011 GCA_033851695.1 Frankiales bacterium | reverse complement strand
GCGAGGTCGTGGAAAGCCCGCTCGCGCCGGGTCGAAGCCGTCATGCCGGACAGGGCGTCGTCCAGGGAGGCGAGCGCCGTCGCTGCGGCGTCCGGATCCGCGGTGGCCCCGGGTTGGCGCAGGTCGGCCTCGACGCCGAATCCGAGGGCGGCGAGCGGCAGCGCGTACCGGCTGTCCTGGTCGGAGCCACGCGTGGCCAGAGCTTCCCGTACGGTGCTCCGCGCGGCCAGCAGCTCGCCGCGGGCGCGCTGGATGTCCGCGGTGGTCGTGGCGAACGGCAGGACGTACTGCCAGCCGGAGTCACCGGCGAGCGCGGTCGCCGCCTTGAGGTGCCGCTCGGCGGTGTCGTACTCCCCGCGGTAGGCGGCAAGCTGGGCCAGCACCTCGAGCACTGACATCCGGAACACGCCTGAGGGGTCGCGCCGCATCGCCTCAGCGGCGACCGACTCGGCCTCAGCCCAGCGGCCGAGCCGGACCAGCGGCTCCATCTGGTTGGCCAGCAGGAAGACGCCGAAGTTGCGGGAGAAGCCGGACTCGACGGCCACGACCTCACCTCGGGCGGCGAGCGCCACCGCCTCCTCGTGGTCCCCGGCAAGCTCGAGCACGTCGGAGAGGTTGACGTAGCCCCGCAGCAGGATCTCCTGGTTGGCCAGCTGCTCCGCCACCTCGATCCCGCGCCGAAGGGCCGCGATGCCTGCGGCCACATCTCCCCGGTAGGCGACGAGCGTGCCGAGGGTGATCAGGGCGTCGGCCTCGAGATCCGGACGGGCGGCTGCCCGGGCGGCCTCGACGGCCTCACCGGCGACCCGCTCGCCAGCACCAGGCCCGCCGGCGTCCGCCGCGTCGCCGGCAAAGAACATGGCGTGGGCCAGGTGCGCCAGCAGGGCGGCGCGCCGGCCGGCGGAGCCGTCGTTGCCCAGGAGCACCATCGCCTCTCGCAGGTCAGCCGCCGCTGCGGTCTCCTGGCCGAGCCCGTGCAGCACCGTCGCCCGCCGCTCGAGGGCGACGGCGCGGGCGGAGTCACCGCCGGCAGCGGGGATCGCCGCCAGCGACAGCTCGAGCTGGGCGAGCGCGCGGTCGACCTGGCCGGCCTTGAACGCGACCTCACCGGCCTCGCCGAGCAGCTCGAACAGGGTGATCCCGGTCCGTTCGACGGCGTCGGGGACCCGCGGCCAGATCTCGAGGGCCCGCTCGAGGTGCCGCTGCGCCTCGGCGAAGGCTGCGGTCGAGGCCGCGATGCGGGCAGCCTCGACCGACGCCTCCAGTGCCCGCGGCAGGTCGAGGGCCGCGTACCAGTGATAGGCGAGGGTGGCCGCGATCACCGTGCCCGGCCCGGCCAGATCAGGATCTGCCGACAAGGCCTCCCCGTACGCCAGATGGAGCGCGCCGCGTTCGCCGGGCAGCATGTCCTTGTAGACCACGTCCCGGGTGAGGGCGTGCCGGAAGGCGTAGCCGCGACCGGCATCGTCGACGACCAGCTGGTGCCGCTCGACCGCCTCACGCAAGGCCGCGTAGAGGTCCTGCTGCGGCAGCCGGGTGACGGTGGCGAGCAGCCGTTCGGCCACCCAGCGACCAGCCACGGAGGCCGTACGGAGCACCTGCTGTGCCGGGTCGGAGAGCTGTTCGACGCGGGTGAGGAGCACGTCCCGCAGCGACGGCGGCAACGAGTCGGGGTCGGCACCGGCCTGCACGACGCCGAGCACCTCCTCGACCAGGAAGGCGTTGCCCTCGGAGCGGTCGACGACCTGCCGGAACAAGGTCTCGTCTGGCTCGCTGCCGATGATCGCGGTCAGCTGCTCTCGCACCTCGGCAGCGCTGAACCGGGCCAGCTCGACGCGGACGACCTGTCGCGAGCGTTCCCACGTGGTCAGCAGGGCGCGCAGGGGATGTCCGCGGTACATCTCGTCCGACCGATAGGTCACGAGCACCATGACCGGGACCTCGGCGAGCGCGCGGGCGAGGAAGGCGACGAAGTCGAGCGTCGACTGGTCCGCCCAGTGCAGATCCTCGACCACCACGAGCACCGGCCCGGTTGCGGACAGGCGCACCAGGACTCCCATGAGGAGCTCGAACAGCTGCGCGCTGCTTCTCAGCTCGGTGGTGAGCTCGGGAGCGCCGCTGAGCTCGGGCAGCAGACGGGCAACTTCGGGGCGGGCCCGGCCGAGCAGCACGTCGAGCTCGCCGGGCGGTGTGCTCCGGACCACCATCCGGAGCAGGTCGACCACCGGCGCGAACGGCATCCCCTCGCCGCCGCCCTCGATGCACGCCCCCGTCAGCAGGTGGGCGCCGTCGCCGGCGGCGTGGGTCATGAACTCGGCCACCAGTCGGGACTTCCCGACACCCGCCTCCCCGCCGACGAGGACGGTCTGCGCCTGGCCGGTGGCGGCCGACGCGAGTGCCGCTCGCAGCACCTCCATCTCGGCGACCCGACCGACCAGGAGCGGGCTGACGCCGGATGCGGGCATGCCCGGGATCCTGCCAGGTCACAGCCGCGAGTGGCCAGCCGGCTGACCGCCTCAGCAGGTGTCGCAGCGCAAGGCGGCGTGGGCGACCACCGTGAGCGGGGCACCCTTGGCGAACTTCTGGTCGAGGACGCCGAGGATGCTCACCAGCGGCAGCTGCACCGTGTCGCCCGACCTACGCACAGGGCTCCCCTACCTGCGGGAGCGAACGCGCCCGGCCCGCGTCCGCACGTCCACCCAGCCGAATCCCGGCGCTGTCGGCCGTCCTGCTGAGCCGACCCCGGCTCAGTCAGTCGACGCGGTAGCGGTTGACGTAGTCCCAGTCGAGGGTCCAGCCCAGGCCGGGATCGTCGCTCAGCGTCAGGTAGCCGTCGCGCAGATCCCGCGGGGTCGCGATCAGGTTCCACCAGAACGGGTCACGGTCGGGGTGGAAGCATTCGGCGTAGGTCCCGTGCGGCTGGCTCGCGATCAGATGCGCGGATACCTGCGGCTCCTCGTGGTGGGCCATCTCGACGTCGTAGGTGGACGCGACGGCGGCCGCTCTGCGCC
>JAWWOL010000181.1:0-4660 GCA_033851695.1 Frankiales bacterium | reverse complement strand
GCCACCGCCTCCTGCATGGCCAGGTGTACGGCCAGCGCGTCCATCCCGTCGACCTTCCAGCTCGCGATGTTGAAGCCGAGGCCCCGTGCCGACAGCCGCGGCTCGCCGGTGGCCTCGGCGACGCCGGTCGAGACGGCGTAGAGGTTGTTCTCGATGAAGAAGCAGACCGGCAGCTGCCACGCGGAGGCCAGGTTGAAGGTCTCCAGGGTGGATCCGATGTTGACCGCCCCGTCGCCGAAGTAGGTCACCGCGACCGCGTCCGTACCGGCCTGCCGGTTGGCCCAGGCGAAGCCGGCGGCCTGGGGCACCCCGCCACCGACGATGGCGTTGGTGCCCATCGCGCCGGCCTCTTTCCACTGCAGGTGCATGGATCCGCCGCGACCGTGACTCCATCCGCGGTCCAGGCCGCAGATCTCGGCCAGGGTGCGCAGCAGCACCGTGCGTACGTCGTCCGGCAGCTCCTCGGTGAGGTCGAGCCCCTTGGGGGTGGCGTGCGCGAGTGCCTTGGCGAGGAACTGGTGGTGACCGCGGTGGGAGCCGTTGACCGCGTCGTCGCTGCGCAGGGCGAGGACCGACCCGACCGCCCCGCCCTCCTGGCCGATGCTGGAGTGCGCTGGGCCGTGGACGAGCCCAGCTGCGGCCAGCTCGAGCACGTACTCCTCGAAGCTCCGGATGAGGACCAGCTGGTGCAGCATGGCGGTGAGCAACGCCGGCTCGGCGGTGTCCCAGTCCTCCTGGGTGGCGACCAGCTCCACCCAGGCAGAGGCGGGCTGGAGCTGTCGATGCTCGGTCATGGGGTCTCCACGCGATGAGAAGGTACGGACAGCGTGCCACCAGATTGGATCCATTCGCAAGAGTTCGCGTCCGATTTGCTCGACTAGACGCGGAACTGTGATCTCGTGTTAGATCGTTCTGGATCCACTTGCCGAAATAAGGGGACTGATCATGGGCCTGCCCGGGCTGCGCCGTCTCGACCACGTGGGGTTCACCGTTCCCGACCTCGACGAGGCCACGGCCTTCCTCGTCGACGTGCTCGGCTGCGACTACCTCTATCCGCTCGGACCGTACGTCGACGACGGCGACTGGATGGCGGAGCACCTCAACGTGCACCCGCGGGCGACCATCCCGCAGAACCGCTTCTTCCGGTGCGGGGAGCAGGCCGTGTTCGAGGTGTTCCACTACACGGCACCCGACCAACGGACCGAGGTGCCGCGCAACAGCGACATCGGGGGGCACCACATCGCCTTGTACGTCGACGATCTCGACGTTGCCGTGGCTCATCTGCGTGAGCACGGCGTGACCGTCCTGGGTGAGCCGACGGCCAGCCGTGGGCCGCACGAGGGGCAACGCTGGGTCTACTTCCTGGCACCGTGGGGGATGCAGTTCGAGCTGGTGTCCTATCCCGGTGGCAAGGCGTTCGACCGGCAGCGGGCCGGCTCTTGACCGCCGAGGTCGCGACGGGGCCGGCGAGCCAACGGATCGCCGACCACCTCCGGGAGGCGATCCTCGGCGGCAGCATCGGACCGGGCGAGCGGGTGCGCCAGGAAGACGTGGCCCAGCGCCTCGGCGCGAGCCGGCTCCCCGTACGGGAAGCCCTGCGGATGCTCGAGGCCGAGGGACTGATCGAGCACGAGGCCAACAAGGGCGCCCGGGTCCCCCGCCTCGACCGGCACGAGGTGGACGTGATCTACCAGATGCGCGAGCGCCTCGAGCCGTTGGCACTGACCGAGAGCATCCCCGGCCTCACCGAGGACGACCTGCAGGAGCTCGAACGGATCCAGCAGCAGATCGAGTCGGACACCGACCTCGGCCGGTTCCTCGAGCTCGACCGGGCCTTCCACCTGCTGAGCTACTCGGCCTGCGGGATCGACCCGCTCTCGTCGATGGTGGTGCGGCTGTGGAACTCCACCCAGCACTACCGGCGGGCGTTCGTGGCCCTGAGTGGCCCGGGGCGGCGCTGGGTGATCAACGCCGAGCACCGGCTTCTCCTGGACAGCATCGAGCGCCGGGACGTCACCGACGCCGAGCGCTACCTGAGCGGGCACATCCGCCGGACCAGGATCGAGCTCGCCCGTCACCCGGAGATCTTCAGCTGAGGCTGCATTCGCCGGTGGCTAGCCACCTTTGGCAACAGCGCGTTGGCAGTCACGGCATTGAAGTCGCGCCGGGTAGTCCGCAAACGGTGTCGTGGTGAGTTCCAGCTGATCGACGCTCCACGCGGCGCAGGCCACCCGACCGGTCAGCGCTTCGAAGGCGTGCACCCCGCCGACCGCAGCCGTGGAGATGAACGGCTCGTGGGCGCGCAGCAGCCAGCGACCGTGGTGAGGCGGCCGGGCCTGGACCGTCCACGTGCTGACCGCGGCGAGGCGGGCCATGTCAGGGACCGGCCCTCCGGTTGGGTCACCCGGGGTCGGTGCCGGGTGGTCAGGAGATCGCAAGGTCAGCCCGACCGGTCGAGGCTGCAGAAGGCCAACGCTGTCAGGGTGAGCGTCTTGGCGGTCGCCAGTACCTCGTCGATCGGAACCCGCTCCCGCGGGCCGTGCGCCAGACGCGCCTCCCCGGGCCCGTAGTGCATCGTGGGGATGCCACCGATGCCGGTCATCAGGCGCAGGTCACTGCCGTACGGGGCCGCCCACACCTGCTGGCCGTGGTCGGAGACCGACTGGTGCATGTCGGCGAGGACCCGACCGATGGGGCTGTGCACCGGTGTCGACCCGGAGGCGAACTGGCCTCCCCACCACTCGACGGTTACCGGGTGCTGCCTTAGCCACGGATCCTCGGCGCAGGCCTCGGCGACGGCGGCGGCGAACTGCTCCCGCGCGTGGTCGGGGTCCTCCCCAAGGGCCACCCCGTAGCGTCCCTCGGCCACCAGCAGGTCCGGGACGGAGGATGACCAGTCACCCGCGCTGACTCGGCCGATCTCCAACGGATAGGGCACGTCCCAGACGGACAGGAGCGGGTCGGTCACCTCGTTGCGGCGGGCCTCGAGCGCCCGCAGCGCCCGGAAGACCGGCAGGAACTTTTCGACCGCGCTGACCCCAGCCGTGCGCCGCGAGGCGTGCGAGGCGAGGCCGGGCACCCGCACTCGGAAGGTCAGCGACCCGGCACAGGCGGGAACGAGGTCAAGCGACGTCGGCTCGGGGATGACACAGGCGTCGGCCCGCCACCCGCGGGCAAGCATCGCGTACGTGCCCAGTCCGCCGTCTTCCTCGCCCTGGACGCACGCCAGCAGCAGGTCGCCCGGCAGGGGAACCCCGAGGTCCACCAGCGCCCGCAGCGCCCACACCGCTGCCACCAGGCCGCCCTTCATGTCGCAGCTGCCGCGGCCGTGCACGAAGCGCTCGTCCACGTGGCCGTCGAACGGGTCACCAGGCCAGGCGGCAGGGTCGCCCGGTGGTACGACGTCGACGTGCGCGCCGAGCATCAGGGAGGAACAGTCCGCGGGGTTGCGGCCGGGCCTACGCGCGACCAGACCCCAGGCTTCGGTCCGGTCGACCTCCACACCCGGAAAGTCCGCAGCGGCGAGCGTTTCCGCAAGCGGGATCTGCCAGTGGTCGACTTCCAGGCCGAGGTCGCCGAGCTGGGCAGCGAGTGTCGCCTGGATCGTGTTCTCCTCCTCGGTGCCGCTGACGCTCGGGAGGCGGACGCATTCGCCGAGGCTCGTCACGATCTCGCGGGTGTGCTCGTCGAGGTAGCACAGCAGCCGATCCCGCCAGGGGCTGTACGGGTGCTCCGGCATCTGCCGCTCCTTCGCCTGTGTTGTGGCTGGTCTTGCGGTCGGGATTCAGCTGCCTGAACGGTGCACGACACGCCCGTCGACGACGGTGAGCATCACCGGCAGGTCGGCCAAGTCGGCCGCCGGCACCTCGACCGGGTCACTGGCCCAGACGGTGAGGTCGGCGAGGAGCCCGGCCGCTACCTTGCCGAGCCGATGCTCCGCACCGGCTGCCCACGCGGGTGCTGTGGTCATCGCGTGCAAGCCCTGCCCGGCCGTCAACTTCTGATCGACTCCCACCGGCGCCAGCTCTGGGTGCCGGGCCGGGCGGCGGAGCTGGGCGGCGGCAAGGACCAGACGTGGGTCGTAGGGGGCCACCGGCCAGTCGGAGCCCAGCACCAGCACGGCGCCGGCTCCTACCAGGTCCCGGCACGGCCAGCCTCGATCGGCCCGATGCGCCCCCAGCCGGCGTGACCAGTTGTCGGTGTGGTCCGCGCGGGTGTAGTCGGTGGCATGGGTTGGCTGCATCGAGGCGATGACGCCGAGCTCGGCAAACCGGCCGACCTGGGTCAGCGGCAGCGTCTCGATGTGCTCGATGCGATGGCGGGCGCCACCGTCACGGACCACTGCCGCGTCCAGGGTGTCCAGGACGTGCTCGACGGCGGCGTCACCGATGGCATGCGTCGCGGTCGCCACCCCCGCGCCGGCGAACCGGTGCAATGCACGGCGGTAGTCGCTGGGATCCTCCCAGTAGGCGCTGGTCGACTCGCCGAGGGTGTCCGGCTGGTGGAGCCACGCGGTGCCGGCGTCGATGGTGCCGTCGATGAACAGTTTGATTCCGGCAACTTCCCAGAGGCGGCCGGCTCGTCCTTGCAGCGCGAGAAGCTCGGCGATGCGCGCGTCGTCGTCGTCCGGTCGGCACCACGGCGCGAACCGCAGCCGCGA
>JAWWOL010000125.1:0-10767 GCA_033851695.1 Frankiales bacterium | reverse complement strand
ACGGGGCAGCCCGGCCGCCACGAGTAGTGCATCCGAGCGGCGAGGGCCGGGGTGATCCGGGTCCAGGAGTGCCGGAACGCCGGGAGCCCGGCGGCTGAGGCCTCACCCGGCGCGAGGCCCAGCTGCGCCGACGCGAGCAGGACGGCGACCAGGACGAAGCGGACCGCTCTCACCTGACCTCCTCGTCGCCGGTGCGTCCCAGGCTAGCCCGCCTTGGCATACTGCCGGGCATGAAGTTCAGCTGCGTCATCATGTCCGCGGGCAAGACCGCCACCGGGCTGCCCGTACCCGAGGAAGTCGTCCGGGCGCTGGGTGCCGGCAGGAGGCCCGCGGTCCACGTGACCATCGGGGACTACACCTATCGGAGCACCGTCGCCCCGTACACCGAGGGTTACCGGATCCCGCTCAGCGCCGAGCACCGCGCGGGCGCCGGAGTGGCTGCGGGTGACCTCATCGAGGTCGAGCTGGCGCTGGACACGGAGCCGCGCGAGGCGGTGGTGCCGGAGGACTTCGCGGTGGCGCTCGATGCCGACCGGGAGGCCAGGCAGTTCTTCGACGCGCTGTCCTACAGCAACAAGCAGTCCTACTTGCTGTGGGTCACCGGGACCAAGAACCCGGAGACGCGGGCACGCCGAGTCGCCCAGGGCGTCGAGCTGCTCCGCGGCGGCCGGGCCCACCGCTGAGTAAGGGGGGTCTAAGGGGTCCGGGACCCGCCGGCCCCAAGATCGAGGCAAACGTCCAATGCCGGACCATCCGCCTTAGAACGAACCTCGTATCTGTACCCGATACGAGGAGAGCACCATGAGCGTCACCCCGTTCCTCATGCTGGAAGCCCTGGCCGACGACCGTCGCCGGGACCTGAAGGCCACCGCCGGTGCTCGGCGCCGCAACCGCCGGACCCCTGAGCTCGACCTGCACGCCAACACCGACGTTGTACGCGCTGGTCTGCTGGCGCGGTTCCGACACACTCGCGCTGCGTGACCGAGCCCGCCCGCAGCCTGGCAGAACGCGTGAGCACACTGTCGGCCGAAGGTGACACGATCGCAGGCATGCAACGTCGGGGCACCGCGCCAGCGCTGGTCGGCCGCAAGGCCGAGCTGGCGCGGCTGCAGGCGCTGCTCGACGAGGCGACAGCGGGCCGACCGGCCGTGGGACTGCTCGGCGGCGACGCCGGGATCGGCAAGACCCGGCTGCTGGCCGAGCTCGGCGCCGACGCGGGCGACCGCGGGTTCCTGGTGCTGTGGGGACAGTGCGTCGAGCTGGGCGGCGGTGGCCTGCCCTACCTGCCCTTCGTCGACGCGCTTCGCACTGCCTCCATCGAGCCGGCCAGCGCCGAGACGATGAGCCGGGCGGTGGCAGAGCGACCGGCGCTGGCCCGGCTGTTGTCGCTCGGCACCATCGCGGACGACGCCGGAGAAGACAGCGGGCAGCTGCCGTTGTTCAGCGCGGTGCTCTGGGTGCTCTCGCAGCTCGCCGCCCAGAGTCCGGTGCTGCTGATTCTCGAGGACCTGCACTGGGCCGACCGCTCGACCCGGGACCTGCTGTCGTTCCTCAGCCGCACGCTGCGCCAGGAGTCGGTAGGCATCGTGGCGAGCTACCGCAGTGACGACCTGCACCGTCGGCATGCCCTGCGCCCGGTGCTGTCCGAGCTCGGCCGGGTGCCTGGGGTCGAGCGCATCGACCTGCCCCGGCTTGACGACCAGGAGATCGCCCAGCTGCTGGCCGACCGGTCCGAGGCTCCGGTGCCCGAGTCGACGCTGGCCACCCTGCTCGTACGGGCCGAGGGCAATGCGTTCTTCGCCGAGGAGCTGCTGGCCGCGTCGGCGGACTGCATCACCGACGTGCCGTGGGAGCTGGCCGACGTCCTGCTCGGCCGCGTGGAGCAGCTCGCCCCGGCGGCCCAGCACGCGCTGCGGGTGGCCAGTGTCGCCGGCCGGCGGGTCGACCACCGGTTGCTCGCCGCTGCCGCCGGGCTCGACCAGGCGGACCTCGACGAGGCGCTGCGTGAGTCGGTCAGCCGGCAGCTGATCTCGACCGACGCCGCCGGCGGCTACGTGTTCCGGCACGCCTTGCTCCAGGAGGCGATCTACGGCGACCTGCTGCCGGGGGAGCGGACCCGGCTGCACGGGGTCTACGTCGCCTTGCTCAGCCGCCCTGACCAGCCCTGGGGGTGGGGCTCCGCGGCCGACCTGGCCTACCACAGCCTGGCCGGCCACGACCTCGCGGCGGCGTTGCAGGCACTCGAGCGGGCGGCTGCGGAGGCTGACGCGGTCGCCGCGCCCGCCGAGGCGCTGCGCCATCTCGAGGAGGCCCTGTCCCTGTGGGACCGGGTGCCCGATGCCGAGACGTTGGTCGGCCAGCCGCGCTGGTGCCTCGGCATGCGAGCAGCCGCCGCGGCCTCCGGCAGCGGTGAGTATGCGCGGGCCGTCGCCCTCGCCAGGGCGAGCGCCGCCTCTGTCGACGGGGCGGAGCAGCCCCTGGTGACGGCTGAGATCTACGAACGGTTGAGCTACTACCTGCTCGAGGTCTCCGCCGAGGACGAGGCGGCGATGATCGCTGCCGAGTCGGTCCGGCTGGTTCCCGCCGACCCGCCGACCCGGTTGCGGGCAACGGTGACCGCCGGCCACGCCCGGACGCTGCTCAACATCGACCACGATGACGAGGCAGCGGTCATGGCGCAGGAGGCGCTGGTGTGCGCCCGGCTGACCGGCAGCTCCGCTGACGAGTCAGAGGCGCTCACCACGCTGGCCATACTGGCCGAGCGGGCAGGTGATCCGGCCCACAGCGAGACCCTGCTGCTGCAGTCCCGCGAGGTCGCCGAGGGCAGCGGCGACGCCGTGGTCCAGCTGCGGGTGCTGCACAACCTGGTCATGGCCCCGCTCGAGCGGGGCGAGCTCAGGCTCGCCCTGGGTCGGGCGCAGGCCGGGCTGGCGTTCGCCGAGCAGCACGGGCTGGCGCTCAGTGGCTGGGGGCTGCAGCTGCGGCACCACGTCTACAACTGCTACTTCATGCGCGGTGAGTGGGATGCTGCGGCCGAGCTCACCTCGCACAGCGAGCGGGTCAGCGGGGTGACCTCGGCGTTCATCGTGACCTTCGGCGCCCAGCACATGGTCGCCAGGGGCGACCCCCGCGCGTTCGGCCAGCTGGCTCGCGTACACCCGTTCTGGCCCGAGGACGTGCTCCTCGCACACCTGGCCAGCAGCCTCGGCGCCGAGCTGGCCATCTGGCAAGGCGACCACGACCGGGCTCGTGACCTCAACCGGTCGGCGATGACGATCATCACTGAGGGCTGGTCGCCGACGTCGCTCGCCCTGCTGCGGCACGCCGGCCTCGGCCTCACGGCAGAGGCCAACCGGGCCGCTCTCGCCCGGGCGATCGCCGACCACGGGGCGGTGGCCGACGCGACGGCGGTGGGCGACGAGCTCTTCGAGGTCGCGACCCGGTCGATCACCCGGGGCCGCGGGCGGGCCGGCGCGCCCGGTGTCGAGGCGCTGGCCTGGTATGCCCGCGCGGTGGCCGAGCGGTCCCGTCTGCACGGTCACAGCGACCCTGCGCTGTGGCAGGCGGCTGTGGACGGGTTCGGCTTCGGTGCCGAGTCGGACGTCTACGAGACCGCACGCAGCCGGTGGCGGTTGTCCGAGGCACTGATGCAGGCCGGCCGCCGCGACGAGGCGGTCGCCGAGTGGCGCTCCGCCCACGAGGTGGCCGCGAGGCTGGGTGCGGTGCCCCTCCTGCAAGCTCTCGAGGACCTGCGCCGGCGGGCGAGGTTCGTGGTGGGTCCCGTCGAGGCTGCCACCGGCATCACCGGGGTGGCCGGGTCGGCGGCGGCCGTGCCAGCGGGCGGCCTCACGCCGCGGGAGCTCGAAGTGCTCCGGCTGGTCGCCGAGGGGAGGACCAACCGGCAGATCGGCGCCGCCCTCTACATCAGCGACAAGACCGCCAGCGTCCACGTCTCCAACCTGATGGCCAAGCTCGGCGCCGCCAGCCGGACGGAGGCCGCGGCGCTGGCCTACCGTGAGGGGTTGCTCGAGCCGCCGTCGTGACCGCGACCCGGCCGGATCCGCCACCACCCCGTGGCGTGACGGGGGAGGGGTGACGATCCGCGGGAGCCGAGCCGCGGCTTTGCGCGGTCAGCCCTCGAGTCCCAGAGCCAGCGGAAGCACCGGACCCGCGCCACGTTCCCGGAGCAGCGCACTGACGACGGTGAAGGTCCAGCCGGTGTCGACCAGGTCGTCGACGAGCAGCACGGGCGAGCCGTCGAGGGCGGCGATCGCCGCAGCGAGCTCGTCGCCGACCTCGAAGGAGCCCCACACCGAGCGCAGCCGCTGCGCGCTGTTGCCCCGGCCGCCGCGCTCCTCATGGTGGCGCCGGGTCACCGTGCCGAGCACGGGCAGCTTGCCCACCTGGCCGAGGGCCGCGGCCGTGGAACCCACCAGCGCCGGCCGCCGGCGGGAGGCGATGGACACGATGCCCGACGGGCGCTGCGCCCAGCCCCAGGTCGCCAGCACCCGGACCAGCGCCTTGACCATGTCCTCGGGCACGGCGTTGTCCTCGGCGGCCAACGTGGTGCGGACCCGGTCACCCCAGCCCGGGTCGGACAACCGGGCGAGCGCGCGGCCCGGCTCGGCCTGCAGGTCGCCGGGGATCTTGCCGGAGACCGGCACGCCGATCGCCGCCATCCCGCTCGGCCACATGCGGCGCGGCTCGAGGTCGATGCCGGGCTGGTCGAGCCTGCCCTGGGCGGCGGTTAGCGTCTCGGCGGAGATCGCGTCGGGCAGGACCAGGGAGCCGCAGCCGTCGCACCTGCCGCACGCGCTCGCCGTCGGGTCGTCGAGCTCGGCGCGCAGGAACTCCATCCGGCAGCCGTCGCTCGCGACGTAGTCCCGCATCGCCTGCTGCTCACGTCCGCGGGCCTCGGCCACGCGGGCGTAGCGGTCGCCGTCGTACGTCCACGGCTGGCCGGTCGCCGTCCAGCCGCCCCGCACCCGGCGTACGGCGCCATCGACGTCGAGCACCTTGAGCATGGTCTCGAGCCGGGTCCGGCGCAGGTCGACCTTGGTCTCGAGGGCGGCGGTCGACAGGGGCCGGCCGGCCTCCGTGAGCACGTCCAGCGCCTGGCGCACCTGCTCCTCGGACGGAAAGGCGAGCGAGGCGAAGTAGCGCCAGATCGCGGCGTCCTCACGGCCGGGCAACAGGACGACGGTGGCGTCGTCGACGGCGCGGCCGGCCCGGCCGACCTGCTGGTAGTAGGCGATCGGCGACTGCGGCGCGCCGACGTGGATGACGAAGCCGAGGTCGGGCTTGTCGAAGCCCATGCCGAGCGCCGAGGTGGCGACCAGTGCCTTGACCCGGTTGGCGAGCAGGTCGGCCTCCGCCGCCTGCCGCTCCGCGTCATCGGTGCGCCCGGAGTAGGCGGCGACGGTGTGCCCCCGAGAGCGCAGGAAACCGGTCACCTCGTCGGCCGCCGCGACGGTCAGCGTGTAGATGATGCCGGAGCCCGGCAGGTCGGCCAGGTGGTCGGCCAGCCAGGCCCAGCGGTGTGCCGTCGAGGGCAGCTCGAGCACCCCCAGGCGCAGGCTGGCCCGGTCGAGACTGCCCCGCAGCACCAGGGTCCCGGACGACCCGAGCTGCTCGGCGACGTCGGCGGTCACCCGCGCGTTGGCGGTCGCGGTCGTCGCCAGCACCGGGGTGCCGGCGGGCAGGCCGGCGAGCAGGCTGGCGATGCGCCGGTAGTCCGGCCGGAAGTCGTGGCCCCAGTCGGACACGCAGTGCGCCTCGTCGATGACCACGAGGCCGGCGCTGGCGGCGAGGCTCGGCAGCACCGTGTCGCGGAAGTCCGGATTGTTCAGCCGCTCGGGAGAGACCAGGAGCACGTCGACCTCGCCGGCGGCGACCTCGGCCCGTACGGCGTCCCACTCGTCGATGTTCGCCGAGTTGATCGTCCGACCGACGATCCCGGCCCTGGCTGCCGCCTCCATCTGGTTGCGCATCAAGGCGAGCAGCGGTGACACGATGACGGTCGCCCCGGCCCCGCGGGCCCGCAGCAGCGCCGTCGCGACGAAGTAGACCGCCGACTTGCCCCACCCCGTCCGCTGGACCACGAGGGTGGGGCGGCGATCGACCACCAGCGCGCGTACGGCGTTCCACTGGTCCTCGCGCAGGGAGGTCCCGGGGCCGGCCAGGGAGCGCAGCAGCCCCTCGGCCTCGGCGCGCAGGGCTGTCTCGTCGGCGGTGGTCGGCAGGTCGAGCGGAGCGAGAGGCATGGGAAGGGTCTATCACCCGGCACGGACAGCGACCGCCGCGCCGACCGGCCTGTGGACGAATTCGGCCCTTGTGGACAAACCCCGCTCAGCGAAGCGCAGTCGCCGTCCATCGGCCAGAGTGGCGCCTGACCGCTATCGCACGACCGAAGCAGGTGGACACATGCTCATCAGTCAGGACCTCGGCGACTGGGCCCTGCGCGACCTCGCGGCTTCGGTTGAGCAGCAACGCGTGGTCGATGCAGGTCGGCAGCTCCTCCAGGTGGTGGGTCACCAGCACGATGCCGAGCAACGGGTTCGCCTCGGCCACGTCGTCGACAGCCGCCATCAGGTCTTCACGGCCGGGCAGGTCCAGGCCGCTCGCCGGCTCGTCGAGCAGCAGCAGCGGTGGCCGCCCGATCATCGCCCGGGCGACCCGCACCCGTGCCTTCTCGCCGTGGGACCAGGTGGCGACGCCCCGGTGCAGCAGCCCGTCGCAGCCCAGGAGGGAGAGCAGCTCGACCGCCCTCGACCGGTCGGCGGCCGCGTAGCCCTCGCGCACGGTCTGCACCGTCCCGCTCAGCCCGGTCAGGACCACGTCGACCGCGTCGAGGTCCGGCGGGATCCGCAGCGCGTGGTCGACGACGCCGATGTGCGAGCGGAGCTCCCGCAGGTCGGTACGTCCGAGCCGGCGCCCCAGGACCTCGGCGTTGCCAGAGCTCGGGTGCCGGGTGGCGCCGGCGACCGACAGCGTCGTCGACTTGCCGGCGCCGTTCGGCCCGAGCAACGCCCAGCGTTGGCCGGCGCGGACAGTCCACGTGAGGTCCGTGACGAGGAACACCCGAGCGGGGGTGAAGATCGACATTGCCTGCAGGTCGATCAGCGGCGGGGTCTCGGCGATCACGTAGGGGAGTGAAGCACAGCTGCTGGGTAGGGTCACAGGCACGTCCCACCGGAGGGAGCCCCCATGTCCGAGGTAGTCCTGCTGCGGCACGGGGAGACGGAGTGGAGCGTCCAACGCCGGCACACCGGCCTCACCGACCTGCCGCTGACTCCCGGCGGTGAGAGGCAGGCTCGACACGCGGCCCGGCTGCTTGCCGAGCACCCGTTCGCCCTGGTGCTGGCCAGTCCCCTCCAGCGCGCGCGGCGCACGGCGGAGCTCGCCGGTCTGGCTCCGATCGTGACCGACGACCGGCTGGTCGAGTGGGACTACGGCGTCTACGAGGGCCGCACGACGGCCGAGATCCGCGCCGACGAGGGTCCCGAGTGGTCGATCTGGAGCGCCTCGGTGCGCCCGGGGGCGACCACGGGCGAGTCGCTGCAGCAGGTCGCCGGGCGAGCGCGCAGTGTTCTGCGCCGTGTCCGAGAGGCACTCGCCGAGGGGGACGTCGCCGTCGTGGCGCATGCCCACCTGCTGCGGATCCTCACCGCGTGCTGGCTCGAGCTCGACCCGGGGGCGGGCGCGCACTTCGCGCTGGCCGCCGGTGGGGTCAGCCTCCTAGGCGACGAGAACGGCGTCCCCGCCATCGGACGCTGGAACCTCGATCCGAGCGTGACCGAGAGGCTCTCATGACCGAGCACAGCGACAACACCGCCACCGGGCCGGCACTGCACGCCGGCCCGTTGACCCTCGCATTCGACATCGGGGGCACCGGCCTGAAGGCGGCCGTGCTCGACGTGTCCGGATCGCTGGTCGGCGAACGGGTCCGGACGGTGACGACCTACCCGCTGCCACCGGACAAGATGGTCGCCGAGCTGGTTGCCTTGGCCAGCAGCCTTTCCGGCTACGAGCGGATCTCGGCCGGCTTTCCGGGCTACGTCCGGGCGGGCAGGGTGCTCTCCGCTCCGCACTTCGTCACCAAGTCCGGTCCGGAGACCACGGTGCTGCCCGAGCTGGTCAGGGCCTGGGACCGGTTCGACCTTGCCGGAGCACTGGACGCGGCCCTCGGCAAGCCGACCCGGCTGGCCAACGACGCCGACCTGCAAGGCTCGGCCGTCGTGACCGGCATCGGCGTCGAGCTGGTCATCACCCTCGGGACGGGCGTCGGCAGTGCCGTGTTCGAGAACGGCGTGCTGACACCGCACCTCGAGCTCGCGCACCATCCGTTGCGACGGGACCTGACCTACAACGAGTACATCGGTGACGCCGCACGCAAGAAGGTCGGCCCCAAGCGCTGGAACAGGCGGGTCGAGAAGACCATCAGCACCCTGCGTGCCCTCCTGTTCTTCGACCACCTGTGGATCGGCGGCGGCAACTCGACCAAGGTCACCCTCGACTTGCCCGGGGACGTCACCCTGGTCGACAACAGCGCCGGACTGCGCGGCGGGATAGCGCTCTGGGCCACGCAGAAGTCGTGAGAGCGACGCACGACGGGCGCGGCCGTGACGGCCGCGCCCTCCGTAACCTGTCAGATCAGCGCACGACGTTCGGGTGCGTCGGCGCGGACATCTCGACCAGCGGGTCCGACGGGTAGACCGTCCTGCCCTTGGAGTCCGTATTCAGCTCCTGCTTGGTCTCGGCGGCGTGGTCGGCGACGTCGGCCTTCGTTGCTCCAGCTGCGTCGCGAGCGTGATCGGCGACCTCGCCGGCGGCGCCGGCGGCCTCATCCTTGGTGGCCGCGACGGCATCCTGAGCGGTCGACTTCACCTGGTCGACGGCGTCCAGGGCCATCGGCGCGAGGGACTCCTTCAGCTGCTGCGCCTGCTCCTCGGCCAACGGCTGTGCCCGCTCCTTCAGCGCCACGGCTGCCTGCTGCTCGCGGTCGGACGCCGGCAGCATCGAGGACACCAGCAGGCCGGCGCCGAAGGCGACAATGCCGGCGGCCAACGGGCTGCCCTGTGTCTTGTGCCGCAGGGCGGTCGGCGCCGAGGCCACGCTGTCCTGCACCGACGAGGCGCGCTCGGACAGCGAGCTCCCGATGCCCGAGGCCTTGTCGTGGATCGACGTCCCTGGGCCTGCGGTATCGCTCGCACCCATGACCCGTTCCTTGATCCCGGAGACCGCGCCTCGGACGTCCCGGGCCCGCCGGTGGGCGACCGCGGACGGGCTCACCTTCTCTGCGAGCGTGTCGACGTTGTGCGTCAGGCCGGCGCGGGTCCGCTCGATGTCCTGCCTCAGCTGGTCGGGTGACGTGCCCATGCGGCATCCTCCTTGATGGTTTCCACGGTCTGACGGGGCCCGCTGACGTCCTTGAGCTGCTCGCGTCCGCGCAGGTAGAGCAGGACGCCGGCGACGGCCCACAACCCGGCGACGACCAGCGCACCCGTCCAGGCGGGCCAGAAGGTCCCGATCCCGTACGCGAGGGTCAGGCTGGCGAACAGCGCGACCATGTAGCCGGCGAAGCCGGCCCCGCCGAGCATTCCGGCCGCCTTGCCTGCCTTGGCAACCTCCTGCTTGGTCTCCGCCTTGGCCAGCTCGATCTCCTGGTGGATCAGGCTCGAGAGGTCCCGGCTGATGTCACCGACCAGGTCGCCCACCGAACGGTTGCGCACCTCGGCTTCGTCCGGCTGCCGTACGGCGATCTGCAGCGCTGTCATCGCTCCACCCCCGGGCCGGCGTAGGAAGCCGGCTGCCCGAGGTCCACCTGGTAGTCCGGGCCGGAGAACTCGACGGGGCGCTCGTCGCCGTAGAACGTCGGCGGCCGCTCGCTCGGCGGTGCCATCCGCGGTGGCTCCGAGGGGTAAGGGGTAGCCAGCTCGGTCCGGCGCGGGGTCGTGCGCGGGCCGGAGGGGGCGTCCTTCATGCCGCGGCCGACCCGTCCCGCGACGAGGCCCAGCACGGCCGCGCCCGCAAGGAACGCGCCTGGACGGCGTCGGGCCAGCGCCCGCAGGTCGTCCAGGATCTCCGCCGGCTCACGGCCTTCCAGGTAGCCGGCCACCTGATGGACTCGGTCGGCCGCCTCGTGGGCCAGCTCGGTCGCCGTGCCGCCGCTACCTGCCTCGGCCATCTGGCCGAGCTGGCGGCCGAGATCGTGCAGGTTGGCACTGATCCGGTGACTCTGTTCTGCGGCCTGCGCGCTCAGCTGCTCCGTGGCGTCCGCCGCGAAGTTGCGCGCTTGCCGTACGGTCTCGTCCTTCACCTCATGGGCCCGGTCGACGGCGGTGTTCGTGACGTCCTTGGCAGCACTCTGCGCATGGCTGCCGACTTCGGTCGCGCGGGCTTTTGCGTCCTGCGCGGCCTCCTGTGTGTGGCTGCGAGCGACCTCGAGCTTGCCGGTCGCGGGATCTGTGGTGGTCACGCCAGGTCCTCCTTCGGGGGTGGTGCCGTCCCTGTCCCCCGAGACATGCCGTCGCACAACAAGCGGCGCCGCTAGACATGGGTTACCGCCGGGTTCGGCACCGCGGACCCGCGGGGTCGCCAGGTCGCCCCGACGATTCGGTTCACTCGTTCGGACGCAGGCGGCTGCCGGACGCGATCTGGGGAACGGCGTAGACTCGGGGAATCGCACCAGCCCCCTCAGGGTTGGGGCGTACGGCGCCGAAAGGTGTCGTGCCGACTCGTTCCATGGCCCCCGGTCCCAACCTTTGT
>JAWWOL010000115.1:0-2751 GCA_033851695.1 Frankiales bacterium | reverse complement strand
GCCGCCCGGACAGGTCCTGTTGACGGACCACGACCGTGCGCCACCAGGGCTGCGGCGCCAACCGGTCGATCCCACGATCGAGAGCGGCAGCCAGCTTCATGCCGCTCAGCCTACCGTCGGCCGATCGCGACTCTCATGGCACTCACACCCCCCACAACGGGCGACACGCCGACGGTTCACCGGCCGGAATCCTGGTCCGCTTGACGGGGTTGCCGCAAAGGTGACGCACCCATCCACTGGAGGAACCATGACCTCGTTCCCTGAATCGTCCACGTTCAGCTTCGCCGGCGGCCGCAAGGTCCACCGGCTCGGCTACGGGGCGATGCAGCTCACCGGCCCCGGCATCTGGGGCCCTCCGCGCGACCACGCCGAGGCGGTGGCCGTCGTCCGCCGTGCGGTCGAGATCGGCGTCGACTTCATCGACACCGCCGACTCCTACGGGCCGTACTTCAGCGAGGAGATCATCGCCGAGGCACTCCGTCCGTACCCCGAGCAGGTCCTCGTCGCCACCAAGGCCGGGCTGGTCCGGACCGGGCCGGGTGAGTGGCACCCCGTCGGGCGGCCGGAGTACCTCCGCCAGGAGGTCGAGATGAGCCTGCGTCGGCTGGGCCTGGACCGGATCGAGCTGTTCCAGCTGCACCGGATCGACTCGCAGGTGCCGGCCGAGGACCAGGTCGGCGTGCTCAAGGACCTGCAGGACGAGGGCAAGATCGGCCAGATCGGCCTCTCCGAGGTCTCCGTCGACCAGATCGAGGCCGCCGGCAAGGTCGCCGAGATCGTCAGCGTGCAGAACCTCTACAACCTGACCAACCGGCAGTCCGAGGACGTCCTCGACTACTGCGACACCCGGGGCATCGCCTTCATCCCGTGGTTCCCGATCGCCAACGGAGACCTGGCCAAGCCGGGCGGTCCGGTCGACCACGTCGTCAAGGCCACCGGCGCGACGCCGGCCCAGGTGGCACTGGCCTGGCTGCTCGCCCGCTCGTCGGTCATCCTGCCCATCCCCGGCACGTCGACGTTGGCGCACCTCGAGGAGAACTGTGCTGCCGTGGACGTCGTCCTGACCGCCGAGCAGATCGCCGAGCTCACGGCGGCCGCCTGACGTTTCGGCCGCGTTGACTGCATCATCGCCGGCCCACCGGCGATGATGCAGTCCATGACGGCGGTGGTGGTCGGGGCGGCGATCGTCGAGGTGGTCGGCGGCGTGGCCCGTGTCCTCGCCGGTGAACGCTCAGCACCGCCGGAGCTGGCCGGCCGCTGGGAGTTCCCCGGCGGCAAGGTCGAGGCCGGCGAGAGTGACGTGCAGGCTCTCGTACGAGAGTGCCGCGAGGAGCTGGGCGTGGACATCGCCATCGGCGCCCAGCTCGGCGGGGACCTGCCAATCGGCGGTGGCCGCGTGCTCCGGGTGTACGCGGCGCGGCTCGGTGCGGGCCCCCTGACGGTAACCGAGCACCGGAGCGTGCGCTGGCTCTGCGCCGACGAGCTGGACAGTGTGCCCTGGTTGGCTACCAACCGTCCACTGCTGCAGCCGATCGCCGCCTTATTGCGGATTTCGTCGTGATTAACGCCTTGTCACGACGAAAACAGTCGTTGACAGCGGGCCGGACTACGCAGACGATCAACCACGATCGGGGGCACAGCCGCTCGTCCGTCCTGGAGGAACCTGCATGGCGCTGACCAAGGACCCCGCTGCGACCGCATCGGCCGATGAGACCAGGCTGCATGAGCTGGGCTATGCGCAGGAGCTGCATCGGGGGATGGGCTGGTTCTCCAACTTCGCCGTCTCCTTCACGATCATCTCGATCCTGACCGGCGGCATCACCACCTACTACCTGGCGATGGACGCCGGCGGTCCCCGTACGGCCACGGTCGGCTGGCTGTTCGTCGGTCTGATGTCCACCCTGGTCGGCCTCGCCATGGCTGAGGTGTGCTCGGCCTACCCGACCGCAGGCGGGCTCTACTACTGGGCGGCCAAGATGGCCAAGCCTGCCTCCGCGCCGATCTGGTCATGGTTCACCGGCTGGTTCAACCTGGTCGGCCAGGTCGCTGTGACCGCGTCGATCGACTTCGGCCTCGCCACGATCATCGGGTTCTTCCTGAAGTTGACGATCTGGTCCAGCTTCGCGGCCAAGCCGTGGCAGATCCTGGTCATCTACATCATCGTGCTGAGCGTGCACGGCGCTCTGAACACGGCCGGCGTAAGCCTGGTTGCCAAGCTGAACGACATCTCGGTCTGGTGGCACCTCATCGGGACGGTTGTGCTGGTGGTGCTGCTCTTCGCCATGCCGACGCACACCACGTCACTGTCCGACGTGCTCACGAAGACGAACAACGCCACCGGCTTCTCCGGCAACGGGTTCTTGACCTCGTTCTGGGTCGGGCTGGTCGGACTCATGCTGGCGCAGTACACCATCACGGGCTTCGATGCCTCGGCCCACATGACCGAGGAGACCCACGATGCCGCGCGGAGCGGACCTAGGGGCATCGTCACCGCCATCTGGGTGTCTGTGGTCGCGGGTTTCGTGCTCATGGTCGGTCTGTCGGTGGCCGTCCCCTACGCCGTGGGCACCGACGCCTACAACAACCTGGCGCTCGGCGGCATCCTCGCCGGCCCGAACATCATCCTCGGCGCAATCGGCGGCACGCTCGCCAAGTTCGTGCTCTTCGGCGTGATCGTCGCGCAGTTCTTCTGCGGCATGGCCTCCGTCACGGCCAACTCGCGCATGATTTACGCGTTCTCCCGCGACGGCG
>JAWWOL010000103.1:0-5537 GCA_033851695.1 Frankiales bacterium | reverse complement strand
ACCATTGACCCGTCCGGCGAACACGTAGGTGAACGTCGCCGGGTGGCCGGAGAACACCCCCGTCTGTGTCGTGGTCGACGTGAAGGAGCCATCCGACCGCAGAGGCACCGACGAAACCTGGAGCTGGTCGTAGGCCGTCTGGCCGTCGGGGATACAGCTGAGCTGGGCCACCGGAACGGACACGTCCTGCAAGCTTCCGCCGTTCGCGGACACGAAGAACGTCACCCCCCGTAGCTGCCCGTCGGTGCCGGTGTAGCTGCCGGAGGGCGGCGGGGTGGGAGAGGTCTTCGCGGGCAGGACCCTCTCGACCCACTTGGCCCGAGCCACCTTCTTGTGCTTGTCGGTGAGCACCAGCAGGACGGTGTACCGGCCGGGACGACTGTAGCGATGCGTCGGCTTGGCCTTGAGGCCTGACAGAGCGACTGTCTTGGTGTGGTCGCCCCAATTGAGCCGAATACTCTTGACCTTGTCTCCCTTGGGCAACACGCTCTTTCTCACACTTGCGGTGACCCGCTGAGCAACTCGCGTGGTCTTGGGCGAGACCGAGATCACGGCTTTGAGCTTCGCGGGTTTGGCCGCGGTCTTTGCGTCCGCGAGTCCGCTGCCGGTGATGAAGGTGCCGCATCCCATCACCAGGGCGAGGATGACCGAAAAGATCAAGCGCGTCCGTCGTGAGCCAGCGATATTGCTCATGCTGAACCCCTAGCTGCGGCCTCGAGATCTAGGATTTGGGCGGATCGTACTGCTGCTACCCTTGGCCCCACAAGGCTTCCCAGATGGTCAGCAATTGGTGAACCGGCAGGCGATCTTGCAGAGGCCAGAGTTTGTACCGGAATGGCGCAGTAAGACCTATCCCCAGTCGCCCAGGTTTGTCCATTCTCTTACACAATCCTGAGAAACCGGAACGTTGCCAGGTTCTCGAATCGCCCTTGCGGTGGTCCACCATGGCGGCTGCCGTCACCATCACGGGACAGTGTTAGCCAACACCCGGGGACCTTTTTGCCGCCTGTTCAAGTCCGGGCGCGATCCTGACCGTGGTTCCGGGCCCCTGCCGCATCGTGAAGCGCGGTGGTTCGGTGGGCCTACTGTGATCGTTTGCGGCACCGTGCCAACCTCGGAGTCTTCACCCATCGGAGGCATGCGTTGACGTCTCACTCCTTCGCCCCGCCGGCTCTGCCCACGCGGGCGCAGCCTCCTGCCCTCGATGCAGCGATGGCGGCCCTGGCGTATGTGCCCGGACGGGTGTGGTGGCGGAGCTCGTGGCGTGCGGTGCTGTGGCTCGTGGTGTCGATCGCCGTGCCGGTGCCACTGGTCGTGGGCTGGTACGCCGCGTTCGGCCACGCCGGCCTGTACGGCTGGGTCGGTGCCATGAGCGTCCTCGGCGAGGCATGCATCCTCGGCGGCACGCTCTACTTCGCCCGGCCCCTGCGCGACGCCACCTACGGCTGGGGGGCTGCGCTGGGCTGGACCAGGCCGACCGGACGGGACTTCACGACCGGTGCCGTGTGGGCGCTGATCAACCTGGCCGTCCGCTTCGTGGTGACCGTGCTCCTGGTGACGTTCGTTCCCCAGCATGTGATCAGCGCCGGCAGCAACACCTCGAACCTGCACCACTTCGGACTGGTCGGTCTCATCCTGGTCGGCGTCGGTGCGGTGCTGGTCGCGCCGGTCGCCGAAGAGACGTTGTTCCGTGGTGTCCTGCTTCGAGCCGGCATGCGCCGTTGGGGGTTCGGCCGCGCAGCCCTGCTGTCCTCGCTCCTGTTCGGTGCTTTCCACGCCTACGAAGCCGCGTCCCTTGCGGGGGCCGGGGTGCTCGTGCTGAACACCGCAGCGTTCGGCCTGGTCCAGTGCCTCCTCGTCCGCCGAACCGGCCGGCTGGCGCCGTGCGCCATCACGCACGGGCTCATCAACGCGTTGGCGCTGCTGCTCGCGCTCCTCGGCTGACGACTACCCAAGGTTCCCGACAGCATGGAAGTCGCGCCGCGATGGTCTTAGGCGGTCGTCGTAACCCTGACCTGGCATGATGCCCAGCATGGACAAGCAGCAGGAGTTCGTGCTCCGTACCCTCGAGGAGCGCGACATCCGATTCATCCGGTTGTGGTTCACCGACGTGCTCGGGTTCCTCAAGTCGGTGGCGGTCGCCCCGGCTGAGCTGGAGGGCGCGTTCGCCGAGGGGATCGGTTTCGACGGCTCCGCGATCGAGGGCTTCACCCGGGTCCACGAGTCCGACATGCTGGTCAAGCCCGACCCGTCGACGTTCCAGATCCTGCCGTGGCGGGCCGAGTCACCCGGAACTGCCCGGATGTTCTGCGACATCCTGATGCCCGACGGCAGCCCGAGCTGGGCCGACCCACGCCAGGTGCTCAAGCGGGCGCTGGACAAGGCCGCCCGGATGGGCTTCTCGTTCTACACGCACCCCGAGATCGAGTTCTTCCTCCTCACCGAGCGGCCGGAGATGGGCGGGCCGTTCAAGCCGCCGACGCCGATCGACCAGGGCGGCTACTTCGACCACACGCCGCACAACATCGGGCACGACTTCCGCCGCGAGGCGATCACGATGCTCGAGCGGATGGGCATCTCGGTCGAGTTCAGCCACCACGAGGTCGCCCCCGGCCAGCAGGAGATCGACCTGCGTTACGCGGACGCGCTGACCACCGCCGACAACATCATGACCTTCCGGCTGGTGGTCAAGGAGGTCGCGCTCGAGCAGGGCGTCTACGCGACGTTCATGCCCAAGCCGTTCAGCGACGAGCCCGGGTCGGCGATGCACACCCACCTCTCGCTGTTCGAGGGCGACCGCAACGCCTTCCACGACCCGGCCGACCCCTACCACCTGTCCAAGACGGCCAAGTCGTTCATCGCCGGTCTGCTGGTCCACGCAGCCGAGATCACCGCGGTCACCAACCAGTGGGTCAACTCGTACAAGCGGCTGGTCGGCGGCGGTGAGGCACCGTCGTACATCTCCTGGGGCCACAACAACCGCTCCGCGATGGTCCGGGTGCCGATGTACAAGCCGCAGAAGGGCAACGCGACCCGGGTCGAGGTGCGTTCGCCGGACAGTGCGTGCAACCCCTACCTCACGTTCGCCGTGCTGCTGACCGCCGGCCTCAAGGGCATCGAGGAGGGGTACGAGCTGCCGCCCGGCGCCGAGGAGGACGTGTGGAACCTCACCGACTCCGAGCGGATGGCGATGGGCATCCAGGCGCTGCCCAATTCGCTGGCCGAGGCGATCACGGTCATGGAGCGCAGCGAGCTGGTCGCCGAGACCCTCGGTGAGCACGTGTTCGACTTCTTCCTGCGCAACAAGCGGCAGGAGTGGGCGGAGTACCGCCGCCAGGTCACCCCGTTCGAGCTCGAGCGCTACCTGCCGGTGCTCTAGCGACTGAGTAGATCGACCCATGCCCGCGGGACGGGAGTGACCGCAGCATGGGGTGATGACGTCCAAATCGGGCATTTCCCTTCCCCGTACGAGCCCCGCCGCCCTGACCGAGCGCCCGAACGTCCTGCGACCCGTCCCGTGGGGGCGGGTCGGCTGGTTCGTGCTCGCGGTCGTGGTCGGGATGCAGATCGGGCCGATCGCCATCCCACTCGGGCACACGGTCGACCGGACCCGCTGGGCCGACTGGCTCGACCTGACCGTCCCCTACCTCGTGCTCGGCCTGGCCGCGTGGGTGCTCCGCGGTCTGACCGCCCGGCGCAGCAGCTGGGTCCTGCTGGCGGTCGGCGGAGTCGTCTTCACCCAGGGCCACGGGCTGCACCTGGCGGCGAACTCCGTCGGCAACGTCGCTCCCAGCCCCACCGAGCACCTCTGGGACGAGGTGGTCGGGCACTACATCTGGTACGCGGGCCTGGCGTTGGTGATCTTCGCCATCGCGCGCGACCTCGCCCCGCGCGCGCTGCCCACCGGACGTTCGCTTGGCGTGGCCTACCTGGCTGCAGCCGCCCTGGGCGTGACCATCTTCGACAACCTCGACGAGGGCGGCACCGTGCTGGCCGGCTCGTTCATGGTCGCGGCCTTCGTCGCGTACGGCTGGCGGTTCCGCGCGACGAGCGGTCGGCTGCTGCTGGTGGCGTACGGGATGACCGGCCTGGCGCTGACCGGCTGGGGGATCTACTGGGGCGGCTGGCCGCAGTTCAGCCAGCTCGGCTGGATCTGAGCTTCCTGGGAAGATGGCCCGGTGACCCGTCGGATGGCCAGCGAGGAGTTTCGGGCCGAGCAGCTGGCAGCCCTGTACGCGCCGCACGTCAAGCCGCTCAACAAGCTGGTCGACGAGTTCCGGTCGGGCAACGACCGCTGGATGCCGCACATCGCCCCGCTGCACGGTGGCGTCCAGGCCCGGTTGCTCTGGCTGTCCAGCGACCCGGGTCCGCTGCCGGAGAGCCCCGGTCGCCCGTACGAGGGCTTGCTCGGCGTGGAGAACGACGACGCCGACTCGGCCAGGATCGGCGCCTTGCTCAAGCGGGCCGGGATCGACGCGGGGGAGACCTGCCCGTGGAACGCCTACCCCTGGTACACCGACCACGAGCCGACCGCTGCCGACGTCAAGGCAGGTCTCGAGCCGTTGCGCCGGGTGCTCAACCTGCTCGAGCGACTGGAGGTCCTGGTCCTGCTGGGCTCGGTGGCGGAGCGCTCGTGGCGGTCCTTTCAGTCCACCTACCCCGAGGACGCCGGCTGGTTCACCGTGCTGAGCACGCACGGCATCGGCGATGACGCCTCGGCGGGGACGAACGCCCAGCGGCACCAGCGGCGTGAGGAGCAGGCCGAGGCCTTCCTCGAGGCAGGCCGACTGCTCCGCGACGGCTAGGCCTTCCGTTCAGGCAAGCAGTTGCGAGTGCAGTGTCTCGGCGTACCAGGCGATCCAGCGGGCCCGCGACCACCGGCGCCCCTGCACGAGCCGGCGGTAGGTGTCCGACGCCATCAGCAGCCAGAGGACGTCCGCGGCACGGTCCTGCGGCAGCCGCAGCTCGGCCTTGCCGGCCAGGTTGGCCACCACGAGCCGGGCCGCCCTGAGCCGCTGGGTCTCGCTGGTCTGCCACAGGTCCCGGATCTCGTCGTCGCTGCCGGCCGCCTGCCGGACCACCTCGTCGAGGGCGGCGTAACGGCCGAGCAGATCGGCGCAGTGCTCCGCGAAGATCTGCAAGGTGACCACTGGATCGGGCTCGGCCAGGAGTCGCTGGAATCGCGACCGCGAAGCCACGTCGAGGTCCTCGTCGTCACCTGCCATGGCGACGTCCCTGGCCAGTTTCAGCAGCGAAGCCTTGCTGCCCACGGCAAACACCGTCGGACGGGAAACGCCTGCCCGTACGGCGATCTGGTCGATCGTGGTCGCGCCGTAGCCCTGCTCAAGGAACAGGCGATGGGCCGCATCGACGACGGCGAGCCTGGTCGCCCGGGCCGCCTCCTCGCGACGGGGAGCACTGTACGAACGCTTGACGGCTGCCACGGATTGACCTTACCGTCATCTTCGTCACTTAACTACCAGTCAAACGAAATGAGTCAGTCATGGCCGGCGTCTACCTTGCCCAGAACGCGGAGC
>JAWWOL010000090.1:0-3013 GCA_033851695.1 Frankiales bacterium | reverse complement strand
GCAGCAGGCCGGCCGCGGTGAACGCCGATCCCGTACGGCCGAGGCGGTGCGGCAGGCCGACCACGCCGGTCGTCGCGTCGTCGGCCAGGTCGGGCAGGACGTTGGCGAAGTGCGCACCCACCCCCAGTAGCGCGCCGCCGGCCACCAGCCACAGCGGCGGGGTCGGCCGCCCCGGCAGGCCCAGCACCACGAAGGCGGGCAGGGCCCCGAACCCGATCGCGTACGGCAGCGGGGAGAGCACGGTCGCCTTGAGCCCGAGGTTGTAGCCCCACGCCGCGGCCACCCCGGCGAGGTGCACCAGGCCGGCCCGCCAGCCGTTGGCCAGCGACAGCGGGACGCAGCACAGCAGCGCCGTGACCGCACCGACCCACACCGTCTCCGCGGAGATGTCACCCGCCGGGATGGGCTTGTCCGTACGCCCGACGACGTCGTCGCGGAACCGGTCCAGGTAGTCGTTGCTCCAGCCGACCGACAGCTGGCCGGACAGCACCGTCGCCGCGACCAGGAGCGAGCCCCAGGGACCGCGGCCGGTGGAGACGGCGAGGGCGGTGATCACGGCGGTGACCGTCGCGGTCGGGGCCGCGTGGGTGGCTGTCGCCAACGCCACGGTGACCCGTACGATGCGGTCGACACGGGCGGAGGGCATGCGGGGAGTGTGTCAGCACCCGGCGAGGAAGGCCGACGCCATGCCTGCGACGCGTGCCAGGAACGACCCGGAGCAGTACGACGACCTGGTCGCGGAGTGGTGGCGTCCACGCGGCGTCTTCGCGATGCTGCACTGGATCGCCGCGTCGCGGGCAGAGCTGATCCCGGAGGCCAGCCGTCCCGGTGCCATCCTGCTCGACATCGCCTGCGGCGGCGGGGTGATGGGGCCCTACGTCGGCAAGCTCGGCTACCGGCACGTTGGCGCCGACATCGGCTTCGCGGCGCTCATCGTCGCCAGGGAGCACGGCGTCCAGCCGGTGCAGGCGGACGCGGCGAGGTTGCCCTTCGCCGACGGGGCCGCCGACGTGGTCGTCGCCGGCGAGATGCTCGAGCACGTACGCGACCTGCCGGCCGTGGTGGCCGAGCTGTGCCGGGTCCTCGCCCCCGGCGGCACCCTCGTCGTCGATGCTCTTGCCGACACGGCGCTGTCGAGACTGGTCACCGTGACCCTGGCCGAGCGGATCCCCGGCGGCCCGCCGGTCGGGCTGCACGACCCGGCGTTGTACGTCAGCCGAGGTGCGCTCATCGCGCTGTGCGCGGAGCATGGGGTGCGGTTGCGGCTGCGCGGTCTGCGGCCGTCGATCCCGGCCTGGGTCGGCTGGCTGGTCAAGCGCAGGGAGGCAGGGCGGATGGTGGCGACAAGGTCCACGGCGGTGCTGTTCACCGGCGTGGGCACCAAGGTCGGCCGATGACGCCGCTCGAGGCCGCCCGCGAGCTCCGCCCGCTGCTGGCCGCCCACGCCGCCGCGCACGACCTCGACGGCAGCTTCCCGGCCGACGACTTCGACCTGCTGCGCGCCGCCGGCCTGCTCGGGCTGATGGTGCCGACACGGCTCGGCGGCCACGGGGCCGGGTTCGCCGACTACGCCGAGGTGGCGATGGAGCTCGGTGCCGGCGCCGGGGCCACTGCGCTGATCTTCAACATGCACGCCTCCATCACCGGTGCCCTTGCCCTGACCTCCGAGGACCTCGCCCGCGTGCTCGGCGTGCCGGCAAGCTTCTTCGCGATGCGCGACCGCACCCTGGAGGCGGCAGCCAAGGGGTCGCTGTTCTGCGTGGCGATGTCCGAGCGCGGCGCCGGGTCGCGGCTGTCGCAGCTCACCACCTCGTACGAGAAGGTCGACGCCGGCTGGCACATCAGGGGGAGCAAGGCGTTCTGCTCCGGCGCCGGCCACGCCGACGGCTACCTCGTCGCGGCCGGCCGCACCGATGACGGCGAACGCCGGATCTCGCAGTTCCTCGTACCAGCAAGGGATCCCGGCATCACCGTCGAACCGACCTGGGACTCGCTGGGGATGCGGGCCACCGCTTCGCACGACCTGCACCTCGACGTGGTGGTCGACGAGGACGCGCTGGTCGGCGGCATGGAGGGACTCGGCGTCTTCCTCGCGCAGGCGATGCCGCAGTGGCTGGTCGCGTCCTACGCCGCGGTCTACGTCGGCGTCGCGCAGGCGGCACTCGACGCCGGAGCCCGCTACGCCGAGCAGCGCGACCTGCGCCGGCTGCCTCTCGTACGGGCGCGCTTCGGCCGGGCCGACGCTGCGGTCGCGGCGGCCCGCGAGGTGGTCAGGGTCGCCGCCCGCCGGGTGGACGACGCCCCCGGCGACCCGGAGACCAACCGCTGGGTGTGGCGGGCCAAGCTGGTCGCCGGCGACACGGCGTTCCAGGTCGCCTCGTCGCTGCTCGAAGCCTGCGGTACGGGCGCCACCCGGCGTGGCAGCGACCTCGAGCGGCTCTACCGTGACGCCCGCTGCGGGGCGCTGCAGCCGGCGACCAGCGACGTCTGCTCCGACTGGCTGGGTGCCTTCGCGCTCGGCCTCGACCCGGAGTCCCAGGCCGACCTGCCCCGCTGGTGAAGGCGGGTCAGCGCTTGCGCAGGAGGGTGGCATAGAGGGTCAGCCCAGGACCGAAGGCCATCACCACGGCGTGGTCACCCTCGGCCAGCGACGCGGCCACCCGCTCCAGGATCAGCAGCACCGTCGGCGAGGAGCAGTTGCCGTAGTCCCGCAGCACCGCGCGCGAGGGCTCCAGCGCCTCGTCGGCCAACCCCACGGCGTCGCGCACCGCCTCGAGGATCGCCGGCCCGCCCGGATGGAGCACCCACCCGGCGATGTCCGGCACGGTCAGGCGGTGCTGGGACAGGAGCCGCTCGACGACGGGGCCCGCGTGCCGCCCGAGGACCGCCGGCACCTCGGCGTCCAGCCCCATCACGAAGCCCTGCTCGCCGATGTCCCAGGTCATCATGTCGGCGGTCGTGGTGTCGGTCACGGCGACCGTGTCGAGGACCTCGAGCCCACCGCCGCCGGGGG
>JAWWOL010000062.1:0-13226 GCA_033851695.1 Frankiales bacterium | reverse complement strand
CGGGTTTTAGCGGCGCCTACGAGGCTACCAGCGGATGGGCCGGCAACCCCGCAGGCGACCGGCCGCCGCGGTCGGTCCGAGAGGTCGGCGCCGGGTCACGCCGGAGCGTCGTGCGGGGTTTCCCTCGGCCGCCGACGCAAAGCCGGCATCGACGAGCCGCGTAGGCGCCCGGCGCGGCGACAGTCAGGCGCTGGTACGGCGGCGGCGGCGGGTCGCCAGCTCGTCACCGGCGTGGGCCTCGAGGGTGGGCTCGTTCTCGCCGCTGGCCCGCTCGGCCGGCAGCACCGCGAGGGAACCCTCGACCTCACGGACGACCCGGCCGACCGCGATGCCGAACACCCCCTGGCCGCCCTGCACCAGATCGATCACCTCGTCGGCGGACGTGCATTCGTAGACCGAGGCACCGTCGCTCATCAGGGTGATCTGAGCCAGGTCGTCGATCCCCCGCTCGCGCAGGTGCTCGACCGCGGTTCGGATGTTCTGGAGCGAGACCCCGGTGTCGAGCAGCCGCTTGACCACCTTGAGCACCAGGATGTCGCGGAACGAGTAGAGCCGCTGGCTGCCCGAGCCGGCGGCGGCGCGGACGCCCGGCTCGACGAGCCCGGTGCGGGCCCAGTAGTCGAGCTGGCGGTAGGTGATCCCGGCGGCCGAGCAGGCGGTGGGTCCGCGGTAGCCGACGTCGTCCGCCGGCAGCGGCGGCAGGTCGTCGTCGAACAGCAGCCCCTGACCGCCCGAGGCGGGACGCTCAATCATCGTGGTGTGATCAGGCATCGTCGGGCCTTCAGGGAGGACGGGGGCCTGTGGGCCAGCCGGGCCATCCGCGGGATGGCCCTGGTCGTCGCTCATCCGGCGCCTCCTGTCAGGCCCGCAGCACACCGGTCGGGCCCCCCTCGGGCACACGCCGACGCACGATATCCACGATATCCGCGGGTGTTGTCCCGGACGCTAGCACCGCCAGAAGCACGCCGCTGTGATTCGTCGCGGCGCGTCGCAACGCTCAACCTGCACTAGAGGGTTGGGGTCGGCCTCAACCGGCGTTGCCACTGCCGGTCTGGAAGTCGTCTGGCGAGATGTTGTCGAGGAACTCCCGGAACCGCTCGACCTCCGACTCCTGCTCGTCGGCGATGACGATGCCCGCCTCGTCGAGCACGGCTTCGTCCGCGAGGATCGTCACGTCCGAACGCACGGCGAGGGCGATGGCGTCGGACGGCCTGGCGCTCACCCGGACCCCGTTGGAGAACACCAGCTCGGCGAAGAACACGCCCTCGCGCAGCTCGGTGATGTGCACCGCGGTCAGCTCGACGCCCAGGGCGGCGACGACGTCGCGCATCAGGTCGTGGGTCAGGGGCCGCGGCGGGACGATCCCCTGCTGCGCGAAGGCGATCGCGGTCGCCTCGACGGCGCCGATCCAGATCGGCAGGTAGCGCTCGCCGGTCGCTTCCTTGAGAAGGACGATGGGCTGGTTGGCCGGAAGCTCGACCCGGACCCCCACCACACTGAGCTCGTTCACCCGGTCCTCCTCAACCCTCGCTCGACCGTACACCGCCGTTGTTCGTGGCGGCGACCGCGGCGAGCGCGGGTTGGGTCAGCGGCTGAGACCGGGGCGAACGCCGGCCTTGACCAGCGTCGCATGCAGCTTGACCGACAGCGCCGCCAGCTCGCGAACCACCTCGTCGGCGCGGGCCTTGGCTTCGGGGCTGCGCTGGCGGACCAGGGGTGAGACGACCTGCTCGAACAGGCCGACCTCACGGTCGGCGGCCGAGCGGAACAGCCGAAGGTGCCGCGGCTCGATGCCGAACCGGGACATCTCGGCCACCGTCTTGGCAATCACCAGGGCATCGCCGTCGTAGTGCTGACCACCGGGGCGGGGCGCGACCAGCCCGTACTGCTCGAGCTGGTCCAGGGCCGCGGCGTCGAGCCCGGCCTCCTCCATCAGCTCGGCCCGGGAGAGCCGGATCTCGGTGATGTCCTTGGCAAAGCTGTCCGCGCCGGGCAGCCCTTCGGCCGAGACCAGTGCCCGGGGCACCCGGGGACCGGTGCCGCCGGCTGCCGGCGGCTCGAGGCCGCGGTCGAGGGCCTCGAGGTGCTGCTTGATCACCCGCAGCGGGAGGTAGTGGTCGCGCTGGGCGCCCAGCACGTAGCGCAGCCGGCCGAAGTCCTCGCGGGAGAACTTGCGGTAGCCCGACGCGGTGCGCTGGGGCTCGACCAGCCCCTCTGCCTCGAGGAAGCGGATCTTCGAGATGGTGACGTCGGGGAACTCCTGGCGCAGGGCGGCGAGGACCTCACCGATGCTCATGGAGCCGCGGGTCGCGGGAGATGCGCTCATCAGCCGACCGGTCCCTCGGTGCGGTGGGCCGTCAGGAAGACGAGCCGGAACTTGCCGATCTGGACCTCGTCGCCGCTGGTCAGCGGCGCCTCGTCGATCCGCTCGCGGTTGAGGTAGCTGCCGTTGAGCGACCCGACGTCGCGCAGGACGAACCGGGAGCCCTGGCGGTGGAACTCGGCGTGCCGCCGCGAGACCGTGACGTCGTCCAGGAAGATGTCGCTCTCCGGGTGACGACCGGCAGTGGTCAGGTCCTTGTCGAGCAGGAATCGGCTGCCGGCATTGGGCCCGCGCTTGACCACGAGCAGCGCGGAGTCGCTCGGCAGTCCCTCGACCGCGACGTCGGTGACGATCTGCGGGTCGTCCGGGTTCTCGTCGGACTCGAGCGACTCGATGCCGGTGATGGAGATGGTGGAGGTGGTCTCGACCGACCGCTCGAGCGGTTCGCCGGGGCGGATCAGCGGGTTGCCGCAGCGCGCGCAGAAGCGGCTTTCCTCGGGGTTCTCCTGCCCGCAACGGGTGCAGAACACGGTCGGCATGGGGCGACGATCTCCTGTCGTGCACGGACGGTCGTGTGCGGAACCGGGCTGTGCTGCGTGTCGAGTTCGGCCTGAGGGTCGCGGCGGCTGATCGCGTCGGACGTCAACCGCTCCTCGAGGGCGAGCCCTGAGCATACCGGCACTGCCTGTCAGCACAACAGGGGTAGCCGTCACCCAGTATCAAGCCCGGGTTGAGCCTCGATCAAGGGTCGAGGGTAGGCGGGGAGCTTCTCAGCCCCCGACGCTGACCTTGTAGTCCGCGGCCGTGAGCAACCCGTCCAGCACGTCCGCGGAGGCGACCTGGATCTCGACGATCCAGCCCTCACCGTACGGGTCGCTGTTGAGCAGCTCCGGCTGCCGGTCGAGCGCCTCGTTGCGCGCCACCACCACCCCGGCGACCGGGGCGTAGATGTCGGAGACGCTCTTGGTTGACTCGACCTCGCCGAAAGGCTGACCGGCGGTGACCTCGGTGCCGACCTCGGGCAGCGTCACGAAAACGATGTCGCCGAGCGCCTGCTGCGCGTAGTCCGTGATGCCGATCCGGATGGTCTGCGCGGACTCGGCGCTGGACCGGGCCCACTCGTGCTCCGCGGTGTAGCGCAGGTCGTCGGGGAACAAGGGACTCTCCATCAGTCGGCGGGGCTGGCGGTCGGTGGTCAGCCGGCCGGGACCGTTGTCGGCACGGGCCGAGCGTAACGAGGCGTCGCTGGCGCCCGCAAGGCGGTCACCGACACCGTGGGCGGCATGGTGATCTCGGCGACAGCGCCGTCCTGGGCCACCGTGTCCACCACGCCGCCAGGGATCCGCAGAGCGTCGTTGAGGGTGTGGGCGTCCCCGATCGCGGTGAGCACGTACGGAGGTGTCACCGTGGTTCCGGCGGCGAGGACCGACGTGCCGCTATCGGTGAACGCGGTCGCCGCCACCACCCGTACGCTGCCCAGCTGCAAGGCTTCGGCCCCGGCGTCGCGCAGCTCCTCCACCGCGTCGAGCAGGGTGTCGGAGCGCAGCTTGTGGGCCGGGTCGCTGATCGTCACGACCACGCCCGGACCGTGCGCGGGAGTCGTGCCGGCGAGGATGCCCAGCGCGTCCACCTGACGCTGGGCGTCGGCGAGCGCGGCGGCCGCGGCGTCCCGGCCGGACTGCAGCTGGTCGACGCTGGCCGAGAGCGAGTCTGCCTGTTGGCGGAGCCGGTCCGCCTGGCCGGTCAGCCCGTCCAGGATCCGGACCAGATCGTCCTGGCGGGCTGCGCCCAGCCCGGTCGTGGCCCGGTTCGTGTGCGCCGAGGTGACCAGGGCGAAGCCGAGCACCCCGCAGAGCACCGCCACCAGCCAGGGCGCCCTGCCGCGGCGACGGGCGGGCGGTTGCTCCTGCGTCATGCCCGGAACAGGTGGCGACGGATGGCCGCGACGTTGCCGAAGATCCGGATCCCGAGCACTACCGTCACGGCGGTCGACAGCGCGGCGCCGACGCCGAGCTGGTCGCCCAGGAACACGATGAGGGCCGCGACCAGCACGTTGCTGACGAAGGACACGACGAAGACCTTGTCGTCGAAGATCCCGTCGAAGTGCGCGCGCAACGCCCCGAACACCGCGTCGAGTGCGGCGACGACCGCGATCGGCAGGTAGGGCTGCAGCCAGGTCGGGGCCGTCGGCTGCACGAACAGCCCGACGGCGACACCGATGACCAGGGCGACAGCAGCGATCACGACGAACCTCCGGTGGAAGGTGTGGGGACGGCGCCCGGCTGGGCCGCGTACAGAGCGGGGGCGGCCGCCGCCGGCAACGTGGCGCCGGACAGCCCCTTGACGACGAAGCCGAGCCCGTACGCCTGACTGTACGTACGCAACGCGGCGGCGGCGCTGGACGACACGAAACTCTGCTCGAGCGTGTCCGGGTCCCCCACGGCGGTGACCACGTACGGCGGGTCGACCGGCCGGAAGTCGACGACGATCGCGTCGCCGGCCGCCCGGATGCTGGTCAGTGCGGTCACCCGCTGGCCGTTGACCGCGACGGCCTCGGCGCCGCTGGCCCACAACGCGTTGACCACGTGCTGGAGGTCGGAGTCGAGGACCTGGCCACCCTGATCCTGCTGGGTCGGGTCCGTGGGACCGGCCGGGAGCTTGGCGTCCGTCAGCGTCACGCGTACGGCCGGACCCGTGACCGGGACCGCACCGGCGGCCATCTGCAGGTCGGCAAGCCGAGCGACCAGGCTGCGGCCCGACGAGCTGCCGGCGAGGCCGGCCTGCCGCAGCTGCGCGACCTTGGCCGACAGGGCCAGGATCTGGCCCTGGAGGGCGGTCACCTCGCTGGTCCGCTGCTGCACCTGGCCGACGAGGTCGGCCCGTGCCCTGGCCACGCTCGGCGCCGAACGACGCGTCTCACTCGACGCGGTGACCAGGATCAGCCCGGCCAGCACGGCCGCTGCTGCTGCCGCCGCCCGCCGCAGTGCCCTCGGCGGCACGTCCGGTGCGCCGGTCCGGGCCCGGCGGGCCGCTGCCTCGGCGTACCCCGGGTCCAGGGTGTTCGTCATCATGTCGACAAGCAGCGACATCGACGTAGCGCCTGGGCGATCCGGGCCGGGAGAACTCACGTGACCCATCATGACCACAGCTGCTGTGGCCGACGGCGCGGCGCGCCTCAGCGGCTCGCCGCCTCCACCACGGCGGCCCAGGCGTCGAGCAGCAACAGCGCGCGGTCGGGGTCCCATGCCTCGGCCCACAGGTGCGTGACTGCCTCGAGCGGATCCGGCAGGACCATCGCCCACTCCCCGTCCGGCTCGATGACCCGGACGCCGTCGGTGGTGTCGAGCTCGCGACCGTTGGCCGCCTCGACCACGGCTCGCATCACCTGGCCCTTGGTCGCCCAGGGCGTCGGGACGGTCCGCCGGACCAGGCTGGCGTCGGGGATCCGGGCGTCGATCTCGGACAGGGTCAGCTTGGTCCGGGCGACCAGGCCCAGCAGCCGCACGAAAGCCGCGAGCCCGTCGAGGGCCGAGTGGAACTCGGGGATCACGAAGCCGCCGCGGCCGTCCCCCGCGAAGATCACGCCCTCGCTGGTCGCCGTCTTGGTCAGCTGTTCCGGCGAGGTCGACGTCCACTGGATGTCCACCCCGTGGAACCGCGCCACCTGCTCAGCGACCCGGGTCGTGGTCACCGGCAGCGCGACCCGGCCACCCCTGCCCTCGGCCGCCACGAGGTCGAGCACCACGAGCAGGGCCCGGTCGTCGTGGACCAGGTCGCCGCGCTCGTCGACGATGGACAGTCGCTCCCCGACATGGTCGAAGCGCACGCCGAACGCCGCCTTGGACGAGGCCACCAGCTCGCCGAGCCGCTCCAGGTCGCGCATGTGCTCGGCGAGGGTCTCCGTGGTGGACATCTCGTCGAGGCGGCCGTTCATGGTCAGCACGTCGACGCCCAGCCGGCCGAGGATCAGCGGAAGCACCAGCGCGGCCGCGCCGCCGGCCGTGTCGAGGACGACCTTCATCCGGGCCTCGCGGATGCCGCTGACGTCGACACAGCTGAGCATCTCGGCGACGTAGGTGTCGAGGGTGCGGGCCGGGAAGGTCAGGTCGGCGATCTCGCCGGGGAACGCCCGGCGGAACTCCTGCCGGCTGAACGTCCGCTCGAGCTTGCGTTGCGCGGCCTGGGACAGGTCGGCGCCATGCCCGTCGAGGAAGACGATGTCCACACCCTGCGGGTCCCCCGGCGTGGTCCTGATCATGATGCCGCCGACCGAGTCACCGGCCTCGACCTCGAACCTGGTCACCGGCGTCGGCGCGACCTCGAGGTCACGGACGTTGATCGCGCTGGCCGTGAGTGCGCTGATCGCCGCCCGTTTGAGGGTGCGCGCTGCCCGCGACGCGTCCCGCGACGTCGTGACGGTGGATCCCTTGCGCAGGCTGGTGGCATAGGCGCTGGCCAGCCGTACGACGTGCTCGGGCGTGATCTCGACGTTGACCAGGCCGGAGACGCCGCGCGGTCCGAACAGCGACCGCGCGCCGCGGGACTCCCAGATGACGCTGGTGTTGACGACCGCTCCGGCCTCGATGGTCTTGAACGGGTAGACCTTGACGCCGGCGGAGACGAAGGCCTCCTCCTCGACCACGCACTCGTCGCCGATGATGGCGCCCTCCTCAACCCGGGCGCCGCGCATCAGGTCGGTGTTCTTGCCGATCACACAGCCCCGCAGGTTGGTGGCCGGGCCGCAGAAGACGTTGTCGTGCAGGACCGCCCGGTGCAGGAAGGCTCCGCTCTTCACCACCACGTTGCTGCCGAGCACGGTGTATTCGCGGAGCTCGGCACCGGCCTCGACCTTGGCGTAGTCACCGATGAACAGCGGTCCCCGCAGGATGGCGTCCGGATCGACCTCGGCACCCTCGGCGATCCAGACACCGGTAGACACCTCGAAGCCATCGATCTCGACGTCGACTAGACGGTTGAGAACATCGCCCTGTACCCGTAGGTAGCTGTCGTGGTTGCCGACGTCCTCCCAGTAGGCGTCGGTCACGTAGCCGTACAGCGGAGCTCCGTCCGCCAGCAGCTTGGGGAAGACGTCGCTGGACCAGTCCACCGACTGTCCCGTCGCCACGTGGTCGAGGACCTCCGGCTCCATGATGTAGACACCGGTGTTCACGGTGTCCGAGAAGACCTGTCCCCAGGTGGGCTTCTCGAGGAACCGCTCGATCCGGCCCTGCTCGTCGGCGATGATGATCCCGAACTCCACCGGGTCGGCGACCCGTTTGAGCCCGATGGTGACCAGGGCGTTGTTCTTGCGGTGGAACTCGATCATGTCGGTCAGGTCGATGTCGGTCAGCGCGTCCCCGCTGATGACGATGAACGGCTCGTCGCGCAGCGCCTCCTCGGCGTTCTTGACGCTGCCTGCCGTCCCCAGCGGAGTCTCCTCGGTCGCATAGCTGAGGGTCATGCCGAACTCGTCGCCGTCACCGAAGTAGTTGCGCACCAGGGACGCCAGGAACTGCAGGGTCACCACGGTCTCGGTGACGCCGTGGCGGCGCAGCAGCCGCAGCACGTGCCCCATGATCGGCTGGTTGACGACGGGCAGCAGCGGCTTGGGCTGGTTGGCGGTCATCGGACGCAGCCGGGTGCCCTCACCGCCGGCCATCACGACTGCTCTCATCACCACCACCTCCGCTCATCCTGAGGCCTGCTCCCCACAAACATGCCCCGCGCCCGTGCTGCCCGCACCATCACACCGCGGCGGCCCCCGCTCCCGGCAGCCGGAGGCGCCGCCGACCGGAGGTGAGCTGCCGCACCTGGGCGAGGTAGAGCAGCGCCGCCCACCAGTAGAGGCCGACGCCCCAGACCGTGAAGGCCCAGCCGAGCGCACGGGCAGCCGGCGCCCCCCAGCCGTGCCCTGCTCCGAGCAGGATCAGCGGGAACGCGTACAGCAGGTTGAACGTGGCAGCCTTGCCGAGGTAGTGCACGGCCAGCGGCCCGTACCCGTGCCTGCGCAGCACCGGCAGGGTGAACGCGAGCAGGACGTCCCTGGCCAACAGCGCCACCACCAGCGCGACCGGGATGACGCCCCGGATGGCAAGGCCGACGACCGTCGCCACGATGTAGAGGCGGTCGGCGGCCGGATCGAGCAGCGTGCCGAGCCGGCTGGTCTGGTTCCAGGCTCTGGCCAGCTTGCCGTCGAAGTAGTCGCTCGCGCCGCTGAGCAACAGCAGGATGATCGCCCAGCCGTCGCGGTGCGGACCAAGGATCAGCCACAGGAAGACCGGCACGCCGGCCAGCCGGGCAGCGCTGAGCAGGTTGGGCACCGTCCAGATGGCGTCGGACACGACCGGTGCGGCCCCAGCATGTTCGTCGACCGCCACGGACCACCTCCACCCGACGTCCCCGGCGACCAGCTACCCGTACGGCCCCCGTGGCCGATGATCACCGCTTGAGCCCAGCCTACAGTCGGAAAGTTTCGGGCAGTCGACGACGAAGCGGACATCGCCCGAAGGCAATGTCCGCTCGTGTCTCGTCTTCGCGTCGGGACGACAGGATTTGAACCTGCGACCCCTTGACCCCCAGTCAAGTGCGCTACCAAGCTGCGCCACGTCCCGATCGGCTCCGGCTGCCAGATCAGCAGCGGAGCGGAGCAGACTTTACCCCAGCGGCGCGAGGTGCGACGACCTTGCCGCTCGGCCACCGGTCATTTGCGCTTTTCGCGCACCTTCATCGAGATCTCGATAGGGGTGCCGGGGAACCCGAACTCCTCGCGGAGACGTCGTTCGAGGAACCGCCGGTAGCCCGGCTCGAGGAACCCGCTGGTGAAAAGGACGAACCGCGGCGGCTTGGTGCCCGCCTGGGTGGCGAAGAGGATCTTGGGCTGCTTGCCGCTGCGCACCGGGGGCGGGGTCGCGGCCACGATCGAGGCGAGGAAGGCGTTGAGTCGCCCGGTCGGGACCCGCTGCTCCCAGCTGGCCAGTGCGGTGCGCAGCGCGGGGGCGAGCCGGTCGACGCTGCGCCCGGTCGAAGCCGAGACGTTGACCCGGGGGGCCCAGGCGTACGGGGCCAGGTCGCGCTCGACCTCGGTCTCGAGGGTGAGCCGGCGGTCCTCGTCGACCAGGTCCCACTTGTTGAACGCGAGCACGAGCGCGCGTCCGGCGTCGGTGGCCATCCCGATCACCCGCATGTCCTGGTCGGTCAGCGGCTGGCTGGCGTCGAGCAGCACGACCGCAACCTCGGCAGCGTCGATCGCGGCGCTGGTGCGCAGGCTGGCGTAGTACTCCGCGCCGGAGGCCTGGTGGACCCGACGACGCAACCCCGCCGTGTCGACGAACTTCCAGGTCTCGCCCCCGACCTCGACCAGCGAGTCGACCGGGTCGCGGGTGGTGCCCGCGGTCGCGTCGACCACCGAGCGCTCCTCGTGGGAGAGCCGGTTGAGCAGGCTGGACTTGCCCACGTTGGGCCGCCCGACCAGGGCCACCCGGCGAGGTCCGCCCTCGGGGTCGTCCCGCTCCTTGGGCGCCTCCGGCAGGGCGTCGAGGATGGCGTCGAGGAGCTCACCGGAGCCCCGGCCGTGCAGAGCGCTGACCGCGAACGGCTCGCCGAGACCGAGCGACCACAGCGATGCGGCGTCAGCCTCCGTACGGGAGTCGTCCACCTTGTTGGCGGCGAGCACCGCGGACTTCTTGGACCGGCGGAGGACCCGCGCGACCGCCTCGTCGGTGTCCGTTGCCCCGACCGTGGCGTCGACGACCAGAAGCACGGCGTCCGCAGCAGCCACCGCGTACTCAGCCTGGGCCGCGACGCGGGCCTGGAGCCCCACCGCGTCCGGCTCCCACCCGCCGGTGTCCACCACGATGAATCGACGTCCGCGCCAGTTGGCGTCGTAGGCGACCCGGTCCCTCGTCACGCCGGGCACGTCCTCGACCACCGCCTCCCGGCGGCCGAGGATGCGGTTGACCAGTGTCGACTTGCCGACGTTGGGTCGGCCGACCACGGCCAGGACGGGCAGCGCGGCAACGTCCTCGGTCTCCGCAACGTCCTCGTCGGCGGCGTCCCCGGTCCTGTCCACGGTGGTCACCGGGATGCTCCTGTCGCGCTGTCCTGCAGGTCGTCTGCGTGCGGGTGGTTGCCCCGTGCGGGCCGATCGGCTGCATCGTCCGGGAGCTCGACCGTGCCCCAGAGGGCGAGCACTGCGTCCACCACCTGCTCAGCCGACAGCGGCGTCGTGTCGATCACATGGGCGTCCTCGGCGCGCTGCAACGGGGAGTGCTTGCGCGTCGAGTCCAGCGTGTCCCGCCTGGCCAGCTGCTCGACGGTGCCGTCGACCGCCGACGCCTCCACCGGCGCACCGTCGGAGTGCTCGGCCGCGCGCCGCCGGCCGCGGGCCTCGGGGCTCGCGGTCAGCCAGATCTTGAGCCCCGCGTCCGGGAAGATCGCCGTACCGATGTCGCGCCCCTCGACCACGATGCCACCCGAACGGGCCACCGCCGCCATGGCGAGCGTGCGCTGCAGCCCCGACAGGTGGGCCCGTACGGCCGGCGTGGCTGCGACGGCACTGACCGCGCCGGTCACCTCGGGGCCGCGGATGACCTCGGTCACGTCGTGTCCTGCGATGCGGACATGGCGGTCGGCCGGGTCGGTGCTGAGCTCGAGCGCTGCCCCCTCGAGCAGCGCGTGCAGCCGCTCGGTCTGCTCGGAGAGGTCGCCCAACGGCAGGCCGGCGTCGAGCACGAGCCAGGTGACCGCGCGATACATCGCCCCGGTGTCGAGGTAGCCGAACCCGAGACGCGCCGCCACGCCCCGGGCAACGGTGGACTTGCCGGATCCGGACGGCCCGTCGATGGCAACCACCATCTGGGCACTGTCCACGGCTTGCACTGTTCTCCCTCTGGGATGTCCGGCCGGTGCCCGGCCTGGCGACGCTCTGCGGGAGCGCCGTACGGTCTCGCGGTCCGACCCTCGACGGGTGGGCAGCCGAGGTCACGGGTGCGACCGGAGCTAGCACCGAGGATACCGGGTGCGGTCAGAGAAATTTGTCGACTGAGCGGTTTATCGTGTCGGCGATTCAGACACGAACCGACGAAGCCATCAACCGGTGGTTTCGTCGTCCAGTCGGCCGGTCGCCGAGAAGCCGGCATCCCGGAGCACGGCTGTCGCCCGGTCCAGCTCGGTTGCGACCACGGTGAGCTCGACCAGGCCGAGTGGACGCTCCGGGACGTGGTCCACGGTGATGTCCTCGACGTTGACCGCGGCATCCGCGAGCGCTCGCAGGATGTCGGCGAAGCCGCCCGGCTGGTCGGGGACGAACACGCTGACGTAGCCGTACGCGACCCCGGTCGCCAGTCGGCTCCAGCGCTTCTGCGGCAGCCGGCGGTGCACCTGGTTGCCGTCGCCGATCAGCCGGGCAACCGCCCCGCCGGCCGGGTCGCCGGCCGGCCCGGCCCCCTCCCCTGCCGCCCGTCCGGACTGACGACCGTCAACGCCGTCGTCGGACTGACCGGGCGAGGCAGCGCCAGCCGCTGCAAGGGCGCGCTCGACGGCCACCAGACGGTCAATGACCAGCCGGAGCCGCGGCGCGACCGCAGACGCGTTCTGCTCGCAGATGTCCGACCACATGCCCGGAGGTGAACCGGCCAGTCGGGACGTGTCCCGCAGCCCGCTCCCGGCGAGCTCGAAGAAGTCCCCGTCCACATCCGCCAGGCTGGCCGCGAGTGCGCTGGAGACCAGCTGCGGGAGATGAGAAACAGCTGCGACCGCGGCGTCATGGTCGGCAGCCGCCCAGAGCTCCGGTTGGGCACCGCACAGCTCCGCCAATGCCACGGCGGCGGCGAAAGCCTGCTGCCCGGTCGCGTCGGTGGGCACGAGCGGCCATGGCCGACCGCGGAACAGGTCGACGCGGGCGTTCCATGGGCCGGCGTTCTCGCGGCCAGCCATGGGGTGCCCACCGATGAAGCGGGTCATGTCCACCCCCAGGGTCTCAGCCTCCAGCAGAGGCCGAGACTTAACGCTCGCCACGTCACTAAACGTGTGGGCCATCTGGAGCCGCTGGGCGCGCAATACTGCGCGCGCCACTGCAGAGGGCGGGACGCAGATGACGGCATGATCGGCCACCGGCATGCCGTCCTGCCACCGGCGAGAGCCGGTGATGTGCTGAGCTCCGTCGAGGGCGGCCGCATCCGAGTCGTCGAGAACGACCTCGACACCTGCGGCCACAGCGGCGAGAGCAATCGACGTGCCGAGCAGCCCGGTGCCCACGACGACCAAGCTCCCCAGCCGGCCCGCAGTGGGCAGGCCGGACAGTGGCTGGCTCATCGGCGCTGGCCGGCTGCGCGGGGACGCCGTGCCACTCTGAGCGCCGTCCCGCAGTTGCTCAGTCGAACGTTCTGATCGCACCCTTGGCGGGCGCATCCGGCACCCATGATCGGCCCTCGCAACCCGAGTCCCGGACCGGCCCGGTTCGCTCCTGAGGCTTCCTGGACAACTTTCTGGCCGTCCGGCGCAGGACCGGACTGGGAGAGCCTGACCTGCGGCGCCGGTCGGCGCGGCCGGCGCGGGGACCCGCAACGGCAGCGGGGAGCCCTCGACAGCTGCCAGGATCCCGGAGAAGGGGTGGTCCCAGCCGGCACCTGCGCCCCGGCGAGGCAGCCCAGCCGCGACCGACCACCTGGCCGGTCAGTCGACGACTGCCGGGCCCGCTGGTCGTCGACCGGCCGCAACACGGCCCGGGGCGGCCAGTCGGCCCGCAGGCCGGGCCGGGCGAGTTCGTCATCGACCGCGGCCGGCGGACGGGCGGCCCGAGGTTCGGCGACCTCGCTCAGCCCGGCGCGGCTGACAGTCGGCAAGGTCATCTGGCTGCAAAGCATGTCGGCACTCTAGCGAGGAATCTCTGCATCGACGGCACGCT
>JAWWOL010000059.1:0-4280 GCA_033851695.1 Frankiales bacterium | reverse complement strand
GCAGAAGCAGAGCCTCTTCAACGGGTTCTCCGGGCTCATCGGTGTCAGCAGCCCCTTCCCCAACTCCATGGGCCCGACCGCAACCTCAGTAGCATTCGTGCTCCTGGTCTTCGCCTGCGTCATCGTGGTCGCGGTCTTCTGCGGGGTCCTGCGAAGGTCTGGGCTCGGCCGGCAGATGCGAGCGGTGAGGGACGACCAGATCGCCGCCAGCGCGTACGGCATCAACATCTACCGGACAAAGCTGAAGGCGCACGTCATCGGCGGCGTCATCGCCGGTGTCGCGGGCAGCCTCACCGTTGTCTACGCCGGCGCCTTCAACCCGTCCGGATGGTCGATCGGCGAGACGTTGGTTGCGCTGTCCTGCGTGTTCGTCGGCGGGAGCGGCAACAACATCGGGGTCATGACCGGCGCCGCAATTGTCGTCGTCGTGTTCAGCGAGGGCGTGCAGCTGCTCCTTCCGTACGTGCCAGGGATTCCGATCTCGTCGAACGCCCTCGCCATCGGCCACCCCGTGGCCTTGAACATCCTGGTGCTGATCATTCTCAGGTTCCGGAGGCAAGGCATGATCCCCGAGCACGTCCAGAACCCCTACCCGTCGGATGAGCGCAAGCTGCCTACCCCGCTGATGGCCGGCGCAGTTGCGGCCGAACGATGAGCGCCGGGCCCGAGGCAGTCACGTCGCCTGGACGACGGGCGGTGAATCGCGAGCCGGCTCTCCTGGTCGTCAGCGAGGTCGTCAAGTCCTACGGGGCCGTTCACGCCGTCCGCAACTGCAGCTTCGAGCTGCACGCCGGCGGCATCAAGGGCCTGATCGGCCCGAACGGCAGCGGGAAGAGCACGCTGGTCAACCTGCTGTCAGGCACCCAGCTGCCGGACCAGGGAACGGTGACGCTCGCCGGCAAGGACATCACCAAGTGGTCGCCGGACAAGCGGGCAAACAATGGGCTGGTACGCACCTTCCAGAGTGCCCGACTCTGGAAGAGCATGTCGGTGGCCGAGAACCTACTGGTGGCGGCTCCCGCGCGGGGGCGCAACTCAATCCTGCGAGCACTGTTTCGGCCGGCCGGCCTTGGCGCCGTCGAGGCCGAGGACCGGGACAAGGCCGAGGCGCTGTTGCACCGGCTCAATCTATGGCGGCTACGGGAGGCCCGGGCCGGGGAGCTGAGCGGTGGTCAGGCACGGCTTCTCGAGTTCGGACGCATCCTGATGAGCGGGGCCACGGTCGCCCTGCTCGATGAGCCTTTGGCGGGAGTCAATCCGGTGCTCGCCGACGAAGTCGTCTCCGGCATCGAGACGCTCGCCGAGAGTGGGGTCACCGTGCTGCTGATCGAGCACGACCTTCCGATCGTCCGCAGGCTGTGCACGACGGTTCTCGGCATGTCGCTCGGCCAGATCATCTTGCACGGCACCTTGGACGAGCTGGCGTCGACCGAGCTGTTCGCCGACGCCTATCTCGGTGCCTCGACCAAGAGCAAGGGGAGCAAGGCATGAGCGGCGTCCAGCTCGTCGTGGAGGACCTCGTCGTGGGCTACGGCTCCACCCCCATCGTGCGCGGTGTTTCGATGATCGCCCGGCCCGGCGAGTTCATCGTGATCGTCGGACCGAACGGCAGTGGGAAGTCCACGCTGATGAAGGGCATCTCCGGCGTACAGCCCGCATCGTCAGGCAGGGTTATCCTGCGCGGCGAGCGCGAGGTCAACATCACCAGTCTTCCCCCGGAGCGGGCGATTCGGGCTGGGATCGGCTACGTGCCTCAGCACTCCAACGTCTTCCCCTCGCTGTCGGTCGAGGAGAACCTGGAAATGGGCGCGTACGTCGCACGGAAGAAGACCCGAGAGCGGATCAAGGTCGTCTTCGAGCTCTTTCCCGACCTGGCAGATGCCCGTCGGCGTGCGGCGCGCACCCTGAGCGGTGGTCAGCGGGGGATGCTGGCCCTGGGTAGGGCGCTGATGGTGTCTCCCGACGTCATCCTGGTGGACGAACCGACGGCTGGCCTTTCGCCGCGCTATCGGGACGTCGTGTGGGAGCAGCTGGTGCAGCTGCGGCACGCCGGCGTCACCTTGGTCGTGGTCGAGCAGAACACGAGGGCAGCTCTGGAGATCGGGGACCGGGGCTACGTCCTGGTCAACGGCCAGGTCAGCCGCGAGGACGACTGCAAGAGGCTGCTGGCCGACGAGGAACTGATCAAGCTTTACATCGGCGCTGAAGGTGGTGGCGGGCCGCTCTTGAAGCGCGCGACGCAGTAACCCCTCATTCGTGCAATCCGAATCAATCGGTCATGGAGCTGATCTTAATGCGTGCTGGAAGTCGTCCAAGAATGCGTCGTATGGCCACACTGGCCACTGCTGCTCTCGTGCTGAGCGCCTGCGGGTCATCGGCGGGCAGCTCGACGTCCCCGATCAAGATTGGTGGGCTGGGGGAGCTCACAGGTCCGAAGGCCGGCTTCGGCAGCGGCGTCATGCAGGGTATGCAGGCAGCCGAAAAGGTGGTGAATGACGCCGGTGGTGTCATGGGCCGCCAGCTCTCCATCGTCGTGGGGACGGACAACTCCGACCCGGTGGACGCGATCCCGGTAGCCCAGAAGCAGATCGGTGTCGACCACGTCGTGTCCGAGATCGGAGAGGCGGGAGCGTCCGCCGAGGCCATCGAACCGGTCTACAGCAAGAACCACATCCCGCTTTTCACCGCCGGTGGCGACACGTTCTTCGACAAGAACAAAGACCCCTACGTCTACCGGCTGACGCCATCGGACTCCCAGCTCGGCATCGCGATGGCGCTCTACGCGAAGTCCAAGGGCTACAAGACCGCCGTGACCATGTTCACCATCAATGCTGTCCAGCAGGCGCTGCAGGCGGAGACCGTCGGCGCGTTCCAGCGGGGTGGTGGCCAGGTGCTCGGTCAGTTCAACCTCAAGCCCGACCTCACCTCGTACGCGTCGGAGGTCAGCCGGGTCGTCAAGCTGCACCCCGACGTCATCTTCACCGAGATGGACCCGGGAACCGCTGCGGTGGTGTTCAAGAACTTCACCTCCATCGGCAAGCTGAGCACCCCGTTCGTCGGGACGGACGACATGATCGGCAGCTCCACCATTCAGGCGGTCGGGGCGGCGAACTCCCGTGCGGTGCTCGTCAACCTCGAAGGCGGTCTGTTCGAGAGCCCAGCTGCGACCGCCTATGCGGCCGCCGTCAAGGCTCAGTCGGGTAAGGCGCCGCTGCCCAACTCCTCCTACGGCTACGACGGTGTCATCGTCGATGCCTTGGCCATGCAGCAGGCAAACAGCACCGACGGTACGAAAGTGATTGCCGCCGTCAAGGCGGTGACCGACACCGGCGGCACCGTGGTCTATGACTATCCGTCCGCCCTGAAGCTGCTCAAGGCCGGAAAGAAGATCACCTACGTAGGCGCCAGCGGTCCCTACAACTACAACGCGTTCAACAACGTGTTCGGTCCGTTCATCGCCGTAAGGGCAACCGGCACCGGCAGCGACTACGAGACCGTCGCGACCATCACTGCCGCCCAGCTGGCGGCGGCGACACCGAATGGCTGAGCTCACGCCGAGGGCGGAACGCGCCCGTCAGGTTCACTACGTCGAAAGGTTCCGCTGTGCCAAACCATGACCCGACCCAGGCACTGGCGACCTTTGTCGCCGGCCTACGTTGGAGCGAGATCCCGTCGTCGGTCCAGGTGCGGGTGGTGGACATCCTCATCGACGCCGTCGCCTGCGGGCTGTTGGGACAGTCGGTAGGCGAGATACCGCAGCTGGCCCGGATGCAGGCCGAGCTTGGTGGCGCCGGCGACACCACCGTTCTCGGTGGCCACCCCTCGTCCGCCATGGCAGCCTGTCTCGTCAACGGCTACCTGGTCACTGCCGCGACGATGTGCGACGCGCACCTGCCCACGCAGTGCCATGTCGCGCCGGAGGTGCTACCGCCGAGCCTGGCGGTCGCCGAGGCCAGGGCGAGCTCAGGGGAGGACCTCCTGGTCGCGTTCGCCCTCGGCTTGGAGGTCACGACCCGGGTGGGGCTGGCCCTGAAGCCGCCCGTGATGCGGGCACGGGGATGGCACGCGCCCGGGGTGACCGGCCCGTTCGGCGGAGCCGCGGCCGCGGGCAGGCTGTTGGGCCTCAACCCCGGGCAGCAGGCCGTCGCGCTGGGCTTGGCGGGGAGCGAGGCCTCGGGCACCTTCGCCCAGTGGGGCACCATGGCGGTGAAGTTCCATCAGGGCAGCGGGGCTGTGTCGGGTCTGATGGCTGCAACCCTGGCGGAGCACGGGTTCTCCGG
>JAWWOL010000019.1:0-4392 GCA_033851695.1 Frankiales bacterium | reverse complement strand
CCGGAGAAGCCGGTGTAGGCACCGACGCCCCAGTACGAGTAGGAGCCGAGCGACCACGGATTGCCGGCCCAGTAGTCGATGTAGGCCTTGCCGTTCCACAACGGCGTGATCCCCGGAAGCACCGGCTCGAGCTGCCTGAGGAACGTCGCCGCCCGCTGGGCGGGCGTGCCGTTGGCCGGAGAGAAGGACGCGCCGATCGTCCCGCCGGTGTAGTCGACCAGGATGCCCTGGGTGCCGGCCTGTGCCCGCGTGACGTCCCAGCTGTTCTGGTAGCCGGTGTCCGCGTACGTCTCGCCGGTGCAGCCCTGGTTGACCCACAACCGCTGGTTGAACTGCAGGTGCAGCTTGCTGTTCGTCCCCATCGTCGAAGACGCAATGGCCTTCAGCTTGATCGGGTTGAAGCCGGCCTTGGAGTAGTCGACCTTGCGCAGCAGGGAGAACGGCAGCGCCAGTACGACCTGGTCGGCGGTCGTGGACTTGCCGTTGCTCCAGCTCAACTTGTACGTGCCGTCGTTGTTCTTGGCGATCGCGGTCAGCGCAACGCCGGTGGTGATCTGGCCCGCGAGCGCCGCAGCCAGACCTGCCACGATCCGGTCGTTGCCCCCGGTCACGTGGTACTTCTCGTTGGACGGGCCGAAGATCCGCATCTGTCCCTGCCCCGAGTAGGCCAGCAGGTAAAGCATGTTCAGCGACGACTGCTGCTTGGTCTCGGCCCCGTACTCGATGTTGTACGCGACATCGAGCAGCTGGCCGAGTGAGGACTGGTGGCCGCCGGGGACGATGGCCTCGATGTAGTCGTAGAGGCTCGTGTGGTCAAGGTCCCAGCCGCGCTGCGTGTAGCTGTTGTAGACCGTCGGGTAGGAGGCGGCCGAGACGTCGGAGTGGATCTGCTGCCAGATCGTCTTGAGGTCGTTGGTCATCTGCGTGTACGTGTACTGCTGGCCGAAGAAGTAGCCGAGGGTCTCCGTGCCGGCCGCCTCAGCCGCCACGAGGCTGTCGGTGTTCAGCCCGAGCTCCTGCACCAGCTGGCGGATCTCGGTGTGGTTCTGGTCGATGAGCTCCCCGCCGTGCTCGGAGACCTGTCCGGCCGCGAACTCCCCGTGGTTGTAGGACCAGCAGCGCCCGCCGAGCCGGGTGGATGCCTCGTAGACGCTGGCGGTGAAGCCGGCCTTCTTCAACTGGTAGGCGGCCGACAGCCCGGCGAGCCCGGCGCCGACCACGGTGATCCGCGGCGCCGTCGCGGCATTGGCCGCCGGCATCCAGCCCGAGGTAGCGGCGACCGCCCCTGCAGCCACGACGCCCGTCCTGGTCAGGAACTGGCGTCGGTCCAGACCAGACGCCCCGTCAGGCTGAGCAGCGGTGAAGGCGGCAGTGACGGCACGGGCGAGCGGGGTGCGGCTCATCGGACTCCTCGAGACGAAAACTCGGCAGTCGGCGTCATCGCCGCGGTTATCGGCACCATAGCGTCGGATTGCCACGAGAAGTAGGGAAAGCCGCAACGATATCCGTTGACTTTGCGGCCTGAAACAGCGGATTCCGTACGGCTTTTGGTTCTCTCACCCCCACGAGGCAGGGTAGACGACATGGACTACAGGACTCTGGGCAACAGCGGCTGCGCCGTCTCGACACTGGCACTCGGCACCATGACGTTCGGTAGGGAGACCGACGAGAAGGGCGCGTACGCGCAGCTCGACCGGTTCATCGAGGCCGGTGGCACGCTGGTCGACACCGCCGACGTCTACGCCGCCGGCGAGTCGGAGGAGATCATCGGCCGCTGGCTGGCCGACCGGCCCCGTGACGTCACCGACCGGGTGGTGCTCGCCACCAAGGGCCGCTTCCCGATCGGCGACAACCCGCCCAACGGCGAAGGCCTGTCGACCCGCCACCTCACCCGCGCTCTGGACGCCTCCCTCCGCCGGCTGGCCGTCGAGCACGTCGACCTCTACCAGGCGCACGCGTTCGACCCGGTGACCCCGCTCGAGGAGACCCTGCGCACCTTCGACGGCTTCATCCGGGCCGGGAAGATCAGCTACTACGGCCTGTCCAACTTCACCGGCTGGCAGCTCACCAAGGCCGTGCTCCTGGCCAAGCAGCTGGGCGTCGCCGCTCCCGTCACGTTGCAGCCGCAGTACAACCTCCTCGTACGGGAGACGGAGTTCGAGATCGTCCCTGCCGCGCTGGACGCCGGTCTCGGCCTGCTGCCGTGGTCGCCGCTCGGGGGCGGCTGGCTGTCGGGCAAGTACAAGCGGGACGAGCGCCCGGTCGGAGCCACCCGCCTCGGCGAGAACCCCAAGCGGGGCATGGAGGCCTACGACCAGCGCAACGCGCAGGCCCACACCTGGGACGTCATCGAGGCCGTCCAGTCGGTGGCCGAGAAGCGCGGTCTGTCGATGGCCCAGGTCGCCCTGGCCTGGGTGACCGACCGGCCGTCGGTCACCTCCACCATCCTCGGGGCGCGGACGATGGAGCAGCTCGAGGACAACCTGGCTGCCGCAGACCTCCACCTCGACAGCGAGGACCTTGCCCTGTTGGACCAGGCCAGTGACCCCGGCGCGCCCAACTACCCGTACGGCGTGATGGGTGTGGGCCAGCGCAGCCGCGACATCGCCGGCGGGGCTCGCTAACGGGACAGCGACTGGGCACCGCTCGCCAGGATCGTCGCCGACAGTGCCTTGACCGCAGGGCGTTCCGCCGTACGGGGATTGTTGAGCAGCACCAGGTCGATCTGGCCCAGCTCGGGCAGCTGGTGACGCGGGCCGAGGACGGTCAGGTCGGCCGGCACGAGGCTGCGCGCCATCGCGGAGATGCCGATGCCGGCGACGACCGCGGCGATCAGGCCGTTGACGCCCCGGCACAGGCAGACGCTGCGGTACGGGGTGTGCGTCGCGTCCAGCGCGTCCTGCATGTGGGTGCGGCTGATGCTGGGACTCGGGTAGACGACCAGCGGGACCGGCCGGTCCGGTGCCAGCTTGGTGTTGTTGGTGCCCACCCAGACCAGCCGCTCGCGCTGGACCAGCCGGCCGCGGTCGTCCCCGGTCGGGCGCTTGCCGAGGAACAGGTCCAGCCGGTCGTTCTCGAGCCGGCGGTGCAGCGTGCCGCTCTGGTCGACGGCCAGGTCGAGGTCGACCAGCGGGTTGTCCCGGCGGAAGTCCCGCAGGATCTGCGGCAGCCGGGTCAGCGCCAGGTCGTCGGACATGCCGAGGCGCAGCCGACCGCGTGGCTGTGCACCGGAGAAGAACCGCTCCGCCTGCCCGTACGAGGCGAGGATGTTGCGGGCGAAGCCGATCATCGCCTCGCCGTCCGGGCTCAGCGACACCGAGTGCGTGTCCCGCAGCACAAGGATCCGCCCGGTGGCCTGTTCCAGCTTGCGGATGTGCTGGCTGACGGTCGGCTGCCGGATGCCCAGTCGTACGGCCGCCTGCGTGAAGCTGCGGGTCTGCGCCACCGCGAGGAAGGTCTCGAGCTGGACCGGGTCGTACGGCATGGTCATCTCGTTTCGCTATGACGGTAAGTCGGTCGATCGGCCTTCACGATATGTCGTCGACGACCGAGGATGGAAGGGAGCAGTTTTGGGAGAGCAGGAGGTTCTGACGTGACGACCGGCGTGGTCAGCCGTCCGACGCCGCAGGTCACGCCACCCCCCGCCCCGCGGACCGGCATGTTCTCGGCGATGCGGGTGCGCAACTTCCGGCTCTACACCGCTGGCCAGAGCATCACCAACACCGGCACCTGGATGCAGAGCATCGCCCAGGACTGGCTGGTGCTCGAGCTCACCGGCAGCGCAGCCGCCGTCGGCTTGACGATGGCCCTGCAGTTCCTGCCCATGCTCCTGCTCGGTGTCTACGGCGGCACCCTGGCCGACCGCTTCGACAAGCGTTCGCTGCTGGTGGTCACCCAGAGCGTCAACGGCGCACTCACCGCGTTGCTGGCGGTCCTGACGATCACCGGTGAGGTGCGGGCCTGGCAGGTGTACGCGCTGACGCTGGCCGGGGGTTTCGTCTTCGTCGTGGACAGCCCGGTTCGCCAGGTCTTCGTCAACGAGCTGGTCCCGGCGGCCTACGTCCGCAACGCCATCGGCCTCAACGCGGCGGTCTTCCAGGCCACCCGGCTGGTCGGCCCTGCCTTCGCCGGCTTGCTCATCAGCACGGTCGGCACCGGGTGGGCCTTCGCCGCCAACGCCTTCAGCTTCCTCGCGCCGATCGCGATCCTGCTGCGGGTCCGCCGGTCAGAGATGCTGCCGGCTCCGCGGGTGGAGCGGGAGCCCGGTCAGATCCGCGAGACCTGGCGCTACGTCTGGGGCCGGCCGCACCTCGCCTGGACGATCCTGCTCGTCGGCGTCGTGGGCACCTTCGGGCTCAACTTCCCGATCGTGCTGACCGGCATGGCGCGTGG
>JAWWOL010000002.1:0-4722 GCA_033851695.1 Frankiales bacterium | reverse complement strand
CGCGCAGCCGCTGGACGTCGAGGCGCTCGCCCGCGGCGCGCACATGTCGGCCGGGCACCTCAGCCGCGAGTTCAAGCTCGCGTACGGCGAGTCGCCGTACGCCTATCTGATGACCCGCCGCATCGAGCGCGCGATGGCGCTGCTCCGTCGTGGCGACCTCAGCATCACCGACGTCTGCTTCGCGGTCGGCTGCTCGTCGCTGGGCACCTTCAGCACCCGCTTCACCGAGCTGGTGGGGGTGCCGCCCAGCACCTACCGGCGGCAGGCGGCGGATGTGACGGAGGGGATGCCGTCGTGCGTCGCGAAACAGGTGACCAGACCGGTCAGGAATCGAGAAGCGCCGGCCCCGGCGCCACAGCTAGCCTGATCGCCATGGACATCACCATTCACTCGAGCTTCCTCCCGCAGGACGACCCGGACGCGGCCATCACGTTCTACCGCGACATCCTCGGCTTCGAAATCCGCAACGATGTCGGGTACAACGGCATGCACTGGATCACGGTCGGCCCCGCCGGCCAGCCCGGCACGTCCATCGTCCTGTACCCGCCGGCCGCCACCCCCGGCCTGACCGACGACGAGCGGCGCACCATCGTCGAGATGATGGCCAAGGGCAGCTACGGCCTCCTTCAGCTGGCTACCCCTGACCTCGACAGCACCTTCGATCAGCTGCAGGCCGCCGGGGCCGAGGTGGTCCAGGAGCCAACCGATCAGCCGTACGGCGTGCGCGACTGCGCCGTCCGCGATCCCGCGGGCAACCTGATCCGCATCCAGGAGCTGCCGAACACCCTCGAAGGAAGCGATGCTTCGTGAAGACCATGACCTGTAAGCAGCTGGGTGGTCCGTGCGATCAGCCGCTGCGCGGAGAGACCGCAAACGATGTCATCAAGGCGCAGGACCAACATCTGAAAGACATGGTCGCCGGCGGCGATGTGACGCATGAGAGTGCGCTGAAGGACATGAAGGGCAGATGGAAGAACCCGCTGGCAGGAATGGGCTGGTACCGGAAAGCCAAGCGTGACTTCGCCGCTCTTCCCGAAGCCTGATGGGCACAGCCAAGGAGACGGTCCCTCAGCAGCCGGCTGATCACGGTGCCGACAGCCACGACCTGATCCGCGTGTACGGCGCGCGGGTGAACAACCTCAAGGACATCAGCGTCGAGCTGCCGAAACGCCGGCTGACCGTGTTCACCGGCGTCTCCGGTTCCGGCAAGAGCTCATTGGTGTTCGGCACGATCGCGGCCGAGTCGCAGCGGCTGATCAACGAGACGTATAGCGCCTTCGTACAGGGCTTCATGCCGACCCTGGCACGGCCGGACGTCGACGTGCTCGAGGGACTGACGACCGCGATCATCGTCGACCAGGAGCGGCTGGGCGCCAACCCGCGCTCCACGGTCGGCACCGTCACCGATGCCAACGCGATGTTGCGGATCGTGTTCAGCCGGCTCGGTCAGCCGCACATCGGCTCGCCCCAGGCCTACTCCTTCAACGTGGCCTCGATCAGTGGCGCAGGGGCGGTCACGATCCAGCGCGCCGGCCAGACGATGAAGGAAAGGCGCAGCTTCAGCGTTCTCGGCGGGATGTGTCCTCGCTGCGAGGGCCGGGGCTCGGTCACCGACTTCGACCTCTCCCAGCTTTATGACGACACCAAGTCGCTGAAGCAGGGCGCCCTCACGATCCCCGGCTACAGCATGGACGGCTGGTTCGGCCGCATCTTCAGCGGCTCCGGATTCTTCGACATGGACAAGCCGATCCGCAAGTTCACCAAGCGCGAGCTCCAGGACCTGTTGTACAAGGAGCCGACCAAGATCAAGGTCGAAGGCATCAACCTCACGTACGAGGGCCTGATCCCCAAGCTGCAAAAGTCGATGCTGTCCAAGGACCGGGAGGCGATGCAGCCGCACATCGGCGCGTTCGTGGATCGGGTGATCACCTTCACCGTCTGCCCCGACTGCAGCGGCACCCGGCTGAGCGAGGCGGCTCGGTCGTCGAAGATCAAGGGCCTCAACATCGCCGACGCCTGCGCGATGCAGATCAGCGACCTCGCCACGTGGGTACGGGGCCTGAAGGAACCCTCGGTGGCGCCGCTGCTGGCATCGTTGGGGGAGACCCTCGAGTCGTTCGCCGAGATCGGGCTGGGCTATCTCTCGCTCGACCGCCCGTCGGGCACGCTGTCGGGCGGCGAGGCGCAGCGGGTCAAGATGATCCGCCACCTCGGCTCCTCGCTGACCGACGTCACCTACGTCTTCGACGAACCCACCATTGGCCTGCACCCGCACGACATCCAACGGATGAACGAGCTGCTGCTGCAGCTGCGGGACAAGGGCAACACGGTGCTCGTCGTGGAGCACAAGCCGGAGCTGATCGCCATTGCCGACCACGTCGTCGACCTCGGCCCTGGCGCGGGTACGGCGGGCGGCACCGTCTGCTTCGAGGGCACCGTGGAGGGGCTGCGGGGCAGCGGCACCATCACCGGTCGCCATTTCGACGACCGAGCCGCAGTCAAGGAGACGGTACGAGAGCCCAGCGGATCGCTGGAGATTCGCGGCGCGAACACCCACAACCTGCGCGATGTCGACGTCGACATCCCGCTCGGGGTGCTCACCGTCATCACCGGGGTGGCCGGCTCGGGCAAGAGCTCACTGATCGGCGGCTCGGTTTCCGGCCGGGAGGGAGTCGTGTCCGTCGACCAGGGCGCTATCAAGGGCTCTCGGCGGAGCAACCCGGCGACGTATACCGGGCTGCTCGACCCGATCCGTAAGGCGTTCGCGAAGGCCAACGGGGTGAAGCCGGCACTGTTCAGCGCCAACTCGGAGGGCGCCTGCCCCAACTGCAACGGCGCCGGCGTCATCTACACCGACCTGGCGATGATGGCCGGAGTGTCCACCGTCTGCGAGGTGTGCGGCGGGAAGCGCTTCCAGGCCGAGGTGCTCGAGTACACCTTCGGCGGCAAGGACATCAGCGAGGTGCTGACGATGTCCGTCACCGAGGCCGGCGAGTTCTTCGGCAACGGTGCGGCGAAAACGCCGGCGGCGCACAAGATCCTCACCCAGCTGTCCGACGTCGGGCTCGGCTACCTGAGCATCGGCCAGCCGCTGACGACCCTGTCCGGCGGCGAGCGGCAGCGGCTCAAGCTAGCCATCCACATGGCGGAGACCGGCCGGACCTACGTCCTCGACGAGCCGACCGCAGGCCTGCACCTCGCCGACGTCGAGCAGCTGCTCGGCCTGCTCGACCGGCTCGTCGACTCCGGCAGGTCGGTCATCGTCATAGAGCACCACCAGGCGGTCATGGCGCACGCCGACTGGATCATCGACCTCGGACCCGGCGCCGGCCACGACGGCGGCCGGATCGTCTTCGAGGGCACACCGGCCGACCTCGTCGCCGCCCGCTCCACCCTCACGGGCGAGCACCTCGCGGCCTACGTCGCCGCCTGACGAGCGCCCTACTCCGGCGTCGTGTACGCGCCCGACAGCCCGCCGTCGATCAGGAACGTCGACGCGGTCACGTAGGACGAGTCGTCGCTTGCCAGGAACAGCGCGCCCTGGGCGATCTCGCGCGCCTCGGCGAAGCGCCCCATCGGCAGGTGGACGAGCCGCCGCGCGGCCTGCTCCTGGTCGTTCGCGAACAGCTCGCGCAGCAGCGGCGTGTTGACCGGCCCGGGGCAGAGCGCGTTGACGCGCACGCCCTGGCGCGCGAACTGCACGCCTAGCTCGCGCGAGAGGGCGAGCACCGCGCCCTTCGACGCCGTGTAGGAGATCTGCGACGTCGCGGCCCCCATCACGGCCACGAACGACGCCGTGTTGATGACCGAGCCGCCGCCGGTCGCGAGCAGGTGGGGGATGCCGAGCTTGCAGCACAGGAAGATGCTCTTGAGGTTCACGTCCTGTACGTGCTGCCACGCCTCCGTCGACGTCTCGAGCACCGACCCGTCGTCGTCCGGCGCGATCCCGGCGTTGTTGAACAGGATGTCGATCGAGCGGAACTCCTGGCGGGTGCGGTCGAACACGTCGCGGACCGCGTCCTCGTCGGTCACGTCGGCGGTGAGCGCCAGGTCGACGTACTCGGACTCGGTCAGGTCGACGCCGACGACGGTGGCGCCCTCGGCCCGGAAGAGCTGCGAGGTGGCGGCGCCGATGCCGCTCGACGCGCCGGTGATGACCGCGATCTTGTTGTCGAGCCGTCCCATCAGCCTCCGGTCGCGTAGAAGACGTTCTTGACCTCGGTGTAGTGCTCGAGCGCGTGCGGCCCGAGCTCGCGGCCGACGCCGGACTGCTTGAAGCCGCCGAACGGCGTCGTGACGCGCACCGAGGTGTTCGAGTTGATCGACACGACGCCGGTCTCGACCGCGCGCGCGGTGCGCAGCGCCTTGGCGCCGTCCCGCGTCCAGACCGAGCCCGACAGGCCGTAGATCGTCTCGTTGGCCAGCCGGATGGCGTGCTCCTCGGAGTCGAACGGGATGACACAGGCGACCGGCCCGAAGATCTCCTCGGCCGCGGCGCGGTCGGTGTTGGCCACAGGGGCGAGCACGGTCGGCGGGAACCAGAAGCCGGGTCCGTCGGGGGCGTCGCCGCGGATGGCGACCGGCGCGCCCTCGGGGACGTACGAGGAGACCGTCTCGCGCTGGCCGGCCGATATCAGCGGGCCCATGTCGGTCGACTCGTCGAGCGGGTCGCCCACGCGGATCTCCCCCACCGCACGCTCCATCAGGGCCATGAACTCGTCG
>JAWWOL010000054.1:0-6982 GCA_033851695.1 Frankiales bacterium | reverse complement strand
CCGCCGACGGCGAGGAGGAACAGCACGGCGAGCAGGCTGATGGCCGAGAGCTTGCGACGGATGGTCCAGAGCACGCGACTGTCCTTTGTTCGGGAAAGGTCAGGCAACTCATCGGCTGATTTCGCCCGATCTGGAGTAGTGGATCTTGGCGGCTGCCGACGGGGAGCGGCGAAGCCTGCCCGGCGCGCGTCGTAGGGTCTCGGTCATGGCCACCACGGACCGACACTGACCGGAATGGATGGATGGGACGCGATGGACAGCTCGGACGAGACGGTCAAGGACCCGGACCAGCAGGAGCAGGTCGCCGAGTCGGCGGAGGACGCGGCCGCGGTGCTCGACGCGGCTGCCGCTGCGGTCGATCCGCTCGAGCAACGCCTCGAGATGACGCCCCTGGACCACCGGCACCGGCTGCTGCTCGTGCATGCGCACCCGGACGACGAGACCATCGGCACCGGCGTGACGATGGCCAAGTACGTGAGCGAGGGGGTCCTGGTCACGCTGGTCACGTGCACGCTGGGCGAGGAGGGTGAGGTCCTCGTGCCCGAGCTCGAGCACCTGGCCGCGGGCAAGGACGACCAGCTGGGCGCGCACCGGGTCGGCGAGCTCGCCGCGGCGATGCGGCTGCTCGGGGTGACCGACCACCGATTCCTCGGCGGAGCGGGTCGCTGGCGCGACTCCGGCATGATGGGCCTTCCGACCAACGACCGCGGCGACTGCTTCTGGCAGGCCGACCTCGACGAGGCGACCCGCGAGCTGGTGGCCGTCATGCGCGAGGTGCGGCCCCAGGTCGTCATCACCTACGACGAGCGCGGAGGGTACGGGCACCCCGACCACATCCAGGCCCACCGGGTGGCCGTCGCGGCGTTCGATGCCTCGGCCGATCCCGGCCGGTGGCCCGAGCTCGGCGAGCCCTGGACGCCGGCCAAGCTCTACTACAGCGCGTTGCCGAAGTCGGTGCTGCAGGCCGGTATCGACTACTTCCGGGCCCAGGGGGACTCGAGCTTCTGGGGCGAGGACGTGACCAGTGCCGACCAGCTGCCGATGGGCACCCCCGACGAGCTGGTGACCACGCTGGTCGACGGCACCGCGTTCCTCGAGGCCAAGATGGACGCCATGCGGGCCCATGCGACCCAGATCGCCGTCGACGGCCCCTTCTTCGCCCTTGCCGACGGGGTGGGCATGGCCGCCTTCGGGCGGGAGTACTACACCCTGGCCCGGGGCGAGATCGGCGACCGCGACGGCGAGAACGGCGCCGAGTCCGACATCTTCTCCGGCGTGTCCAGCTGAAGGCCGGCCCATGGAGCAAGGACTGAGCCTGCTGACCCTCGGGGTGCCTGATCTCGCCGAGGCCAGGCGCTTCTACGTCGACGGGCTCGGCTGGCAGCCGACCCTCGACCTGCCGGAGGTCGTCTTCCTCCAGGTCGCACCGGGCGTACTGCTGTCGTTGTTCGACGCCGTGAGTCTCGCGGACGACGCCCAGGTTCCCGCGGCGGCGGCCGGGCTGACCTCGTCGTTCAGCCTGGCCCACCTGGTCGCGTCGCCCGAGGAGGTGGCCGAGGTCATCGCCACCGCCGAGGCGGCCGGCGCGACCGTGGTCAAGCCGGCGCAGCGGGCGTTCTGGGGCGGCACCCACGGATATTTCGCCGACCCGGCCGGCTTCCTCTGGGAGGTCGCGCACAACCCTGGCCTGAGCGTGGCTGCGGACGGCACCGTCACCATCGCTGAGGTCGACGCCGGCTGAGTCTCGCCGCCGCCGCTCGCTTGCCGTACTCAGCAGTGGTCATCTCGGGGCGGTCACCCGTGGTGGGTGGTACGACTGCCGGACGGGTGCTGGTGCGTTACCCCCCGTTGACCTTCGACGCGGGTGCACGCTGCGCTGACCCGTCCGGCCTGCACCCATCCGGGTGAATTGGTCACCGAGAGTAGCGATCAAGGCCGATCGCCTGAGAGGATCGGGGAGTACCACGCAGCACACGGGGTCGGGTCCTGGATCCGGCTCTCTCCGTATCGGCACCGATCGCTTCAGACTTGAGGGCTTCCGCCAAGAAACTTTTGGCCGGTCTCCGAGGCCGCGGTCGCCCACCTCGCCTGGAGGCGTCGCATGTCTTCCACCTCCGTCCCGGTCCACAAGCTCCGCCAGGACAGCGTGCTGGAGGCCCGCGAGGCCGACGTCGGGGCGATGCGCTCGGCGCGGATGCACACCCGGCAGGCCAAGCTGGCTCTCGCCGTCGCGTCCGTGGTGGCCTGGATCGTCGTACGCAGCGTCCGGCACGCCTGGGTCGTACCGCCGATGCCGCACATCGACTGGACGCTGGTGGCGCCCTTCGTCTTCTTCGCGTTCCTGATCGTCTTCATGATCGCCTACGTCATGATCAGCGGCCGGTCACCCCACGTCGTGATCCGGCCCGAGCAGATCAACGTGAGCCTCGACGACGTCCGCGGCATCGACGCGGTCAAGGACGAGGTCATCCGCTCGCTCAACCTGTTCCTGTCCCACAAGACCTTCGAGCGGGAGATGGGCGGCCGGGCGCGCCGCGGTCTGCTCTTCGAGGGCGGCCCGGGCACCGGCAAGACGCACACGGCCAAGGCCATGGCCAGGGCTGCTGGTGTGCCGTTCCTCTACGCCTCGGCCACCTCCTTCCACTCGGGGCTGCAGGGCGCGACCTCGCGCAAGGTGCGGATGTACTTCAAGACGATGCGCAAGCTCGCCCTCCAGGAGGGTGGCGCGATCGGCTTCATCGACGAGTTCGACGCGATCGGCGCTGCCCGCATGGGGATGTCCGGCATGAGCATTGCGCCCGCGCTGTCGCACGACCACGCGGGCTGCGGCGGGCTGGTCGGCCTGCCGGCGACCTACGCCCAGCCGGCGCCGGCTCCAGGCGGCGTCGTGACGTCGGGCTTCTCCGGCGGCGGCGACATCGGCATGGCCGTCAACGAGCTCCTGGTCCAGCTGCAGTCCTTCGACGAGCCGGTCGGCATGGCCAAGCTCACCGGCAAGCTCATCGACAAGGTCAACCTGTTCCTGCCGGACAGCCGGGCGATCAAGAAGGCGCCGGTCAAGACCGCGAACATCATGCTGATCGCGGCGACCAACCGGGCCGACAACCTCGACCCCGCCCTGCTGCGCCCCGGCCGGTTCGACCGCAGGCTCACGTTCGAGGTGCCCGACCGCAACGGCCGGCGCGAGCTGGTCGACCACTTCCTGACCCGCAAGGCACACTCCGCGGAGCTCGACGAGGACAGCACCCGCGACGCCATCGCCGCGGTCACCTCCGGCTTCACGCCGGCCATGCTCGAGGGCATGTTCGACGAGGCGCTGATCAACGCCGTGCGCTACGGCCGCGACCAGATGAGCCGCCAGGACGCGGAGACGGCGCGGCTCACGATGACCGTGGGCATGGGCCAGCCGAAGGCGTACACCGAGCATGAGCGCAAGGTCATCGCCACGCACGAGGCCGGTCACACGACGGTGGCCTGGCTGGTCGCCCCGCACCGCCGGCTCGAGGTGCTCTCGATCGTCAAGCGGCGCGACTCCCTCGGCCTGCTCGCCCACGGTGACCAGGAGGACGTCTACACCCGGTCCAGCCAGGAGCTGTCCAACCTGATCAAGATCTCCATGGGTGGCCAGGTCGCCGAGATCCTGTTCTTCGACGACATGACCACCGGCCCCGGTGGGGACCTGCTGTACGCGACCAACGTGGCGGCCACGATGGTCGGCTCGTGCGGCATGACCGACACCCTGATCTCGTACATGGCGGTGCAGAACAGCATGTTCAGCGACACCAACATCGTCGGGCGGGTGCTGGCGGACGCTGAGGGCAGGGGCCGGGTCGAGAAGGTGCTGCAGGAGCAGCGGGAGGCGGTGATGGGGCTGCTCTCCCGCAACCTGCACCTGGTGACCGCCCTGCGCGACGCCCTGCTCGAGCGCGACGAGCTGATCGGGCACGAGATCACCGACGTGCTCGAGAATGCCCGGGCCGCGGCTGACGGTCAGGTCATCGACCTGCGGGACGTACCGTCGGTCAGCGCCGCTCCCTCGGTGGCGGCGAGCAACCGGCTGGACCTGCCCGGGCGCGACTAGGCTGGTCCGGTGAGCGACAGCGCACCGGAGGTCCAGGAGAGCCCCGTCGGCACGCCGGCCCCCGGCTGGCTGCGGGACGGCGTGTTCGCCCTCACCTGCGCGATGGTGTTCCTCGCCGCGCTGGTCCTGGCCCTGGTCGGGGCCTTCCACATCCCCGACCGGCCGGCCTTCCTCGGCGCGCACTGGCCGGTGGCGGTGCTCCTGGCCGCGGGCGGCAACCTCTGCCTCGGCCTGCTGGCGGGCTGGGGGTTGCGTGGCCGCACGGGCCCGGCGCTCGGGTTCGCCGGGTGGATCGTCGGTGTCGGCCTGGTCATGTTCGGAGGTACCGACGACGTGGTCATCGGCGGCACGCCCGGGGACTGGGTGCCGATGGGATTCCTGTTCGCGGGGGCGTTCGCCGGGGTGCTCGCGGTGGCGGTGTCCATCCGGTTCGTCGATCCCGGCGCCCGGGCGCGATTGATGCCTCCCTTCAGCGGTCCGGACTCCGAGTCTTCACTCCGGGCGTCCGGGCGCCGATGACCGCCTGAGGTGCGGCGTCCGCCGTGCCGTACCGGCGTAGGTCAGGGAGGCTCCCGTGCCGATCGAGGTGCCGGACACCCGCGCCTTCTCCGAGCCGCAGCCGCGCCGGCGCCGGGCGGCGCCGGCGCCGGCCGTCGTGGCGGAATCGGTGGCGGAATCGGTCGAGGAACTGGCCGAGGAACTGGTTGAGGCCGCTCCTGAGCCGTCGTCGGCCTTCCGCAAGCCGGTACGCCGTCGGCGCCCCGTGGTCAGGGACGTCACCGGTCCCGCCGACGAGCCCGCGGTTGTCGTAGCCGACCCACGCACGGTTGAGCCGGTCGAACCGGCCGAGTCCTCCGCGTTCAGCCGCCCGGTCCGCCGCCGGCCCAAGAGCGAGGCGGCGCCCGTACCCGCGCCCGTACCTGTGCCGGAAGTCAGCCTTGCGGACGTGCCGGCGACCGACATCGGTGCACCGGAACCTGTGGCGGAGGTGGCCCCGTCGGCGCCGGTCCCCACTGCTGGCCGCCCCGTGGTCGAGGAACGTCGCGGGACCGAGGGCGTGGCCGACGCGCAGCCGGAGGTGACCGACACGGTCGTCGTACGCCTCGGCGGCACCCGTTACGCCGTCCCGATGGAGGCCGTTGCCGAGGTCGGCCGCCCGCCGCACGTGACCCGGGTGCCGGGCGTACCCGCCTGGATCGCCGGCGTCGCCAACTGGCGCGGCCGGATCATGCCGGTGCTCGACCTGCGCATCCTGCTCGGTGCCCCGAGCCCCGACCTCGGCGTCACCGGCCGGATCATGGTGCTCGCCAGGGACGGCGTCACCCTGGCGTTCCTGGCCGAGCGGGTCGAGGGCGTGGTCAGCCTCGAGCTCGAGGCGCTCGAACCGGTGCTGCTCACGCTCCCGCGGACGACCGCCTCCGTACTCTCCGGGCAGCTCACCCATCCGGACGGGCCGATAGCGCTGCTCGACCTGGACACGGTGTTCGGGCTGCGCACTGCACTGCCTCGGGTACGCCGCGCCGGCTGACCGCCATTTGGGTGCCCGCCGTTTGCTTCAGGACGCGGGTGATCGACCCGATGCTTGCCCGAGACTCGTCCTGGGAGGACACCGGTGGATTTTGCCAAGCGCCTGTCGCGCGTCGTCGCGGCCGCGACCTGGAGCAGCTTGCTGCTCGCGATCGCCGGCGTTCTTGTGATGGACAAGTACGACCCCCGGGTGCACATCCACCTGATCGCGTTCGGGCTGTGGTGCATCGTCGGCGCGCTGGTCGCCATCGCGTTGAGCGTGCTGCCGATCGTGTCCCGGCACAACCCGCGGATCGAGGAGCTGGCCTGGGTCTACCGGCTGATCCTCCTGTGCGCCGACGTGTTGTTCGTCTCCGCGGTGGTGGCTGTCTCGGGCGGCCTGGACGGCCCGATGTGGATGCTCTACGTACCGCTGGTGCTGTTCGCCTCCGTGGCCACCCGGCAGTGGCAGGGCCTGCTGGTCGGGTTCGCCTCGAGCCTGGGCCTGGTCCTCGCCGGTGTCGTCTCCCACTCGCTCGAGTCGCGCAACCTCGCGACGGTGATCGTCGTCGCCACGCTCGTTCCCCTGGTGGCCTGGTTCAACGGCACGCTCGCCTCCGCGGTGTGGCACCTGCGGCAGACCGCGACCGACGACCACGACCGGCTGCAGACCCGGGTCATGGAGCTCACCGAGGACCTCGCCATCGCCGCGAGCGGCAACCTCGCCGTCAACATGAAGATCAAGCCCGAGGACAGCGAGGCTCTCGCCGACCTCGCGATGGCCTTCGGCCAGACCCTCGGCGACCTGCGCCAGCTGGTCACCCGCATCCGCAGCGGAGGCGAGCAGATCGCCGCCGCGGCCGGTGAGCTGCTGGCCACCGCCGAGGAGCACGCGGCCAGCGCCACCGAGCAGTCCTCCGCCGTCAGTGAGACCACCTCGACGATCGAGGAGCTCGCAGCAACGGCAGCGCAGATTGCCGAGACCGCCGAGGCGGTGGCCCGCTACGCCGCCGAGACGCTGCGCCACGCCGAGGAGGGCCGTACCGCGGTCTCCGCCTCGGTCGCCGCCATGGACACGATCGCGACCCGGGTCGACTCGATCGCCACCCGCGCGCTGTCGCTGGGCGAGAAGTCGCAGGAGATCGGCCGCATCCTCGTGGTCATCAACGACCTGTCCGACCAGACCAACCTGCTGGCACTCAACGCCGCCATCGAGGCCGCTCGGGCCGGTGAGCACGGCCGCGGGTTTGCCGTCGTAGCGGCAGAAGTACGCAAGCTGGCCGAGCGGGCGCAGGAGTCGACCGGGCAGATCTCCGCCCTGGTCAGCGAGATCCAGGGCGAGACCAACGCCACGATCATCGCCTCGGAAGAGGGCGCCAAGGAGGTCCGTACCGG
>JAWWOL010000533.1:0-5055 GCA_033851695.1 Frankiales bacterium | reverse complement strand
GCGATCGAGGCTGCGCGGATGTACCAGGAGGCCCAGGCACTCAGCGTCTCCGACGCCTTGACCGGCCTCGCGAACCGGCGCAGCCTCGACCAGGACCTCACGCTGGAGGTCGAGAGGGCCGTGCGGTACGCGCACCCGGTCGCGCTCATCATGGTCGACCTCGACCACTTCAAGGCGCTGAACGACACCTACGGCCACCCGCGCGGGGACCAGGTCCTCCAGCAGGTGGCGCGCATCCTCACCGAGCAGGCGCGGTCCTGCGACACCGTCTACCGCTACGGGGGCGAGGAGCTCGCGATCATCGTCCGCGACAGCGACCTGGCAGCGGCCCAGGCACTGGCGGAGCGACTGCGCGAACGGGTGGCGACAGCGTTCGCGGACGGAGACGGACCCGCCGTGACGCTGTCCGCTGGGGTGGCAGCCGTACCGCTGCACGCGGCGACACCGGACGGCCTCCTGCACGCAGCGGACCGGGCGCTGTACGCAGCCAAGCACCAGGGCCGTAACCGGGTCGCCGCTCTCGCGCCCTGACCCCGGCCCGACGCCGGCTCAGTGCTGGCGCAGAGCCATCGCAATGCGCGCGGCAGCAGCCGCGGGGTCGGCGGCGCCGGTGATCGGCCGGCCGACGACGAGCAGGTCGGCGCCATCGGCCAGCGCCTGCTCGGGGGTCGCGATGCGCGCCTGGTCCTGGGCGTCGGAACCGGCCGGTCGTACGCCGGGGGTGATCAAGGTGATGCCGGGACCCACCTCGGCTCGGATCGCCGCCACCTCGCGGGGTGAGCAGACCAGGGCACGGGCACCGGCCCCGACCGCCACGACGGCCAGCCGGCGTGCAGCGTCCAGCGCGGGACCGGCCAGCCCGATCGCGTCGAGGTCGTCCTCGTCCAACGAGGTCAGCACCGTGACACCGGCGATCGTCACGTCGGGCGCCGCCTCCACCGCCGCGCGGACCATGGCCGCGCCGCCGCTGGCGTGCACGGTGAGGTACTGCGGCTTGAGCCGGACGATCGAGCGGGCTGCGGCGGCCACGGTGTTCGGGATGTCGTGCAGCTTGAGGTCGAGGAACAGCCCGATCTTGCTGCCGCCGCGGACCACGTCGACGACGTCGGGGCCGCCTCGGTAGAACAGCTCCATCCCGACCTTGAGGACGGTCACGTAGGGGGTCACCTCGCGCGCCCACAGGGCCGCCGTCTCGAGGCTCGGGGTGTCCAGCGCGACCGCGATCGGGGCCCGTGCCGGGCTGCGGCTGCTGGAGGTCACCGGGACTGCTCCTGCCGGGCCGGCTCGCCGGACGGCGGGGCGGGCGGCGCCGGCAGCCCGGCCAGATCGCCCGCCGCGTCGGCAAAGGAGCCGTCGTCACCCAGCGGGTCAGGACCTTCGTCGAGCTCGGGCGGCTCGTCGGCGAGGGTGCGGTGGGCGATGCCGACCACGTCGGAGAGCCGGTCGATGCCGCGCGCCGCCAGAGCCGCAGCCAGCTCGGCGTGGATGCGCGTCGGAGCTGTCGGGTCGTTGAACACGACGGTGCCGACGGAGACGGCCGACGCGCCCGCTGCGAGGAACTGCAGCGCGTCGAGCCCCGTACGGATGCCGCCCATCCCGAGGATCGGGACCTCGGGCATGGCGGCGTGCACCTGCCAGACGCACCGGACGGCGACCGGACGGATGGCGGGGCCGGACAGGCCGCCGGTGATCCCGGCCAGCACCGGGCGCAGGGTGGTCGTGTCGACCACCAGGCCGAGCAGGGTGTTGATCATCGACAGGCCGTTGGCTCCAGCACCGACGCAGGCCCTGGCGATCGCCACGATGTCGGTCACGTCGGGCGACAGCTTGGCGAAGACCGGCACCTCGGGGGCGGTGTTGCGGCGTACGGCGTGAAGGACGGCAGATGCGGCCTCGGGGTCGCAGGCGAACACCTGGCCGCGGTCCTCGACGTTGGGGCAGGAGATGTTGACCTCGAGCATCGACATGCCCGGGCGGCCGCGCAGCTTGCGGGCGAGGTCGATGTACTCCTCGACCGTGCCGCCGGCGATGGACACGACCGTACGGGCGCCCTTGCCCTCGAGCCAGGCGAGGTCCTTGTCGAGGAACACGTCGATGCCGGGGCCCTGCAGCCCGATGCTGTTGAGCATGCCGCTGGGCGTCTCGGCCATCCGCGGGGTGGCCCGGCCCGACCGCGGCTTGGCCATGATCGACTTGGTGACGACGGCGCCGAGCCGGGTGATGTCGACGAACTGGCTCAGCTCCTGACCGGCAGCGGCGCAGCCGGAAGCGGTGAAGACCGGGCTCGGGAAGGTCACTCCGGCCAGGCTCGTGGACATGTCCACCCGCGGCGGCGTCACGAGTGGGCCTTCTTGGCGGCGGCCGGCGAGGGCTCGGCCGGCTCGACCGGTGCCGCCGGTGTGGGCTCGGGCGGCGGGGCCCCGAGCGCGTCGGGAGGCACCGTGCCGACGTCCGCCCACCGCACCCGGTCACCGGCGAACACCGGACCTTCGACGCAGGACCTGAGCATCCGGGTGACACCGTCGTCGCCGATCACCGGCAGCACGCAGGTCATGCACACCCCGATGCCGCAGGCCATCGACTCCTCGACCGCGCACTGGCTCGGGATGCCGTAGATCTGCGCGACGGTCGAGACGGCCTGCAGCATGGCCATCGGGCCACAGGCGTAGACCACGTCGGAGGCCGTACGCTCGAGCACCTCGGGCAGGATGTCGGAGACCCGGCCGCGCTCCCCCATCGACCCGTCGTCGGTCGTCACCGCGATGCTGGCGGACATCCGCTTGGCATCGAGGTAGCCGAACAGCTTGTTCTCGGTGGCGGCGCCCATCACGAAGTCGACCCGGCAGCCCCTGGCCCGCAACGCCTCGGCGAGGGCGAACAGCGGCGCGGTGCCGTAGCCGCCGCCGACCAGGGTCACGTTGGCGGGCTGGCGGGGCAGCGCGAACGGGCGCCCGAGCGGCCCCACCACGTCGATGGGGTCGTGCTGGCGTTGCCTGGCCAGCCACTGGGTGCCCTTGCCGTGCACCGCGTAGACGAAGTCGACGGTGCCGCCGTAGACGCCGCGCGGCTTGGCCCCGTAGACCGAGAAGCAGCGGCGGAGCAGCATCGAGCCGTCCTCGCCGCCCACCGCGATGGCGACGAACTGGCCCGGCCGGAAGTTCTCAGCGACGCCGGGCGCCACCACCGAGATCAGCTGGTAGGCCCCCATCGCACGGTTGCTGAGGACCTGCCCTCGCACTTGTACCGGCGGCATCAGACGCTCTCCTCGGACATGTAGTCATCTGGGCTGAACTGCGCCTCGGGGTCGACGTCGTCGTGCTGGGACCGGGCCCTGTCCAAGATCGCATGGTATTCCTGCAGCGGGGTCACCCCGATGTCGCCGCGGACCAGCGCCTCGATCCCTTGGACGCAGGCGGCGAGGCCCTGGATCGTGGTCATGCACGGGATGCCCCTGGTGACCGCGGCCGTACGGATCTCGTAGCCGTCCACCCGCACCGCCCCACCGCCGGCGGTCCCGAACGGGGTGTTGACGATGAGGTCGACCTCGCCGGCGTGGATGCGGTCGACGATCGTGACCCGGTCGCCTCCCTCGCGCTGGGAGTACTTGAGCACCACCGTGCTCGGCACCCCGTTGCGGCGGAGCACCTCGGCGGTGCCCTCGGTCGCCAGGATCTCGAAGCCCAGGTCGTGGAGCCGCTTGACCGGGAAGATCATCGCCCGCTTGTCCCGGTTGGCGATGCTGACGAAGACCCTGCCCTTGGTCGGCAGCGGGCCGTAGGCGCCGGCCTGGGACTTGGCGAACGCGGTGCCGAAGGACCGGTCGATGCCCATCACCTCGCCGGTGGACTTCATCTCCGGCCCGAGCACGGTGTCGACGCCGGCACCCTCGGGGGTGCGGAACCTGTTCCAGGGCAGCACGGCTTCCTTGACCGAGATCGGCGCCTCGTACGGGAGCGAGCCGCCGTCGCCGTAGCGCCCGGCGGGTGGCAGCATCCCCTCGGCCCGCAGCTGCTCGATCGTCGCGCCGAGCATGACCCGGGCGGCAGCCTTGGCCAGCGGCACCGCCGTCGCCTTGGACACGAACGGCACCGTACGGGAGGCCCGCGGGTTGGCCTCGAGGACGTAGAGCGTCGACTCCTTCAGCGCGTACTGGACGTTGAGCAGCCCGCGCACGCCGACCCCGCGGGCGATCCGCTCGGTGCTGTCCCGGATCTGGGCGATCTCCGCGACCCCCAGCGTGGTCGGCGGCAACGCGCAGGCGGAGTCACCGGAGTGGATGCCGGCCTCCTCGATGTGCTCCATCACGCCGCCGAGGTAGAGCTCTTCGCCGTCGAAGAGCGCGTCGACGTCGATCTCGATCGCGTCGTCGAGGAACCGGTCGATCAGCACCGGGTGGACCATGAAGTCACCGGCGGCGTGCTTGTCGAGGTAGGCCTTGAGCGTCTCGTCGTCGTAGACGATCTCCATGCCGCGGCCGCCGAGGACGTAGGACGGCCGGACCAGGATCGGGTAGGAGATCTCGTCGGCGAGCGCCTTGGCCTCCTCGTACGAGGTGGCCAGGCCGTGCTTGGGCGCCGGCAGGCCGGCCTCGGCGAGGACCCTGCCGAACGCGCCGCGCTCCTCGGCGAGGTGGATCGCCTCCGGCGGGGTGCCCACGATCGGGACGCCGGCGTCCTTGAGCCGCTGGGCCAGGCCGAGCGGGGTCTGGCCGCCGAGCTGGACGATGACACCGGCGACGGTGCCGGAGCGCTGCTCGGCGTGCACGACCTCGAGCACGTCCTCGAACGTCAGCGGCTCGAAGTACAGCCGGTCACTGGTGTCGTAGTCCGTGGACACCGTCTCGGGGTTGCAGTTGACCATCACGGTCTCGTAGCCGGCGTCGCGCAGCGCCATCGCGGCGTGCACGCAGGAGTAGTCGAACTCGATGCCCTGGCCGATCCGGTTGGGGCCGCTGCCGAGGATGAGGACCTTGGGCCGCTCGGTCTGCGGCTCGACCTCGTCCTCCTCGTCGTAGGACGAGTAGTGGTACGGGGTACGGGCCTCGAACTCGGCCGC
>JAWWOL010000488.1:0-3364 GCA_033851695.1 Frankiales bacterium | reverse complement strand
CGCCGCCTGCCGCACACCCGTGGTCAGCGCGATCGGGCACGAGCAGGACAGCCCGCTGCTCGACCTCGTCGCCGACTACCGCGCCTCGACCCCCACCGATGCCGGCAAGCGGGTCGTCCCCGACGTGACCGAGGAGCTGGCCAGGGTCAACGGTCTGCGGGACCGCGCCCGGCGCACCATCGTCACCCGCATCGACCGCGAGACCGCCGGCCTTGCGGCGCTGCGGAGCCGACCGGTCATGTCCGACCCGGATGCCTTGCTGCGCAGGCACTCTGATGAGATCTCGGGACTGCGCGACCGGTCGCGTCGGCGGCTCGGGGCAGCGCTCGACCATGCGGCCAACGACCTCCAGCACACCCGGGCCCGCGTCGTCGCGCTGTCCCCCGCAGCGACGCTCGAGCGCGGCTACGCCGTGATCCAGGCCTCCGACGGCACCGTCGTACGCGAGCCGGTGGAGGCCGGGCAGGAGCTCACGGTACGGGTGGCCGGCGGCCGCTTCGAGGTCACCACGATCGGAGGAGCCCGATGAGCACCGAGCCCGAGCAGACCCTCGGCTACGAGCAGGCACGCGACGAGCTGGTCGAGGTGGTCCGCCGGCTCGAGGCCGGCGGCGTCGGGCTCGAGGAGTCGCTCGTGCTCTGGGAACGCGGCGAGGCGCTGGCGGCGATCTGCGAGCAGTGGCTGGCCGGTGCCCGCGCCAGGCTCGACGCGGTGCGGCAGCAGGCAGGACAGACTCAGAGCGACTGATCATCCATCAGGCTCAGCCCGGACGACCGACGGGCGTTGCGCAGCCCGTCGAGCCGCTCCCTGACCTCCGCGTAGCGGTCCACCGCCGCCTGTTGCCGAGCCGTCAGCGGGCGGCGACGTTGCTTGGGCAACGCCAGGTCGGGGACGAGGGCCCGCATCGCCTCGTACGCCTGGCGCTCGGCCAGCAGGGCATCACGCAGCGCGTGCCGCGAGGGGAAGTCGGCGGCGCTCAGGGCGGTCTCAGCGGTGCTGGTCATCGGCGCTCCTCACGTCCGTCACCGTTGAGGTATCGGAGCGCTGCCGCTGCGGGTTGGTGAGCCGGACGGCGCAACCCCCTCGACCGGAAAGCAGCCTTTCAGCGGAGAGACAGGGCGAGCGTGACGAGCTCCGGCAACGCAGCCGTCCCCGTCACGACGACGGTCGGCGGAGTCGACGGCCTGACGAGGGCGACCCGGCCGTCGGCCCCGCGCAGCGAACGCCAGGCGAGAGCCCCGACGCGTACGTCGCCCAGCCCCTTCGGGGCGTTGCCGAGGAGCGTGACGAGGTAGCCGGGCTGCGGCCCGTCGGACTCCTCGACCGCCGCGTAGTCGCCAGCAGGCGTCACGAAGCCGATGTGGAACACGATCGGCTTCCCGTTGCCGCCCGCCAGCGACACGCTCGTCGCCGTCCAGCCGGACGGGAGCGCGGCGGGGGCGAGGACCGGGTGGGTCGAGAGCCGGCGCGCCTGGCTCAGGGCGGTGCTGTAGTCGATCCTGGTCACGGTCTGCTTGGCGTGGTGCGGGATCAGCAACCACAGCGGCACGATGACGATGCCGACGACCGCCAGCGAGCGCAGCATGTCGCTGATGACCTCGGTGCCGCGCTTCTTGTCCGTAGCCACGCGGACCATGGTGGCCTACGGCCGGCGCGCGGGCCGACCCGGATGCCCAACCGGCGGTACGGGTCAGGGAACGCGCAGCCCCTGGCCGAGCCGCTTGACGGTGACGTACTTCGGCGACCCGCCGTTGCTGAAGTCGATGGTGTTGTAGACCGTGCCGTCGCCGCGCTTCCACGCGCCGATGCCCACGTAGCGCAGCTTGGGGTTGAGGATGTTGGCCCGGTGCTGCGGCGAGTGCAGGTAGGCGACGTAGACCGCGTCGGCGCTGGCTCCCGAGCGGCCGATGTTCTCGGCGAGCATCGAGGCGTCCCGGCAGTTGGCGCTGGACCACATCGCCGACAGGGCGGGGTTGTGCTGGAGGACGTTGCGCGTGGCCATCGACTTGGCCCACCGCCTGGCGAAGTCCTCCGCGCAGGGCGTGATGGTCAGCGGGCGCAGGCCGCGTACGGCGCGATCGTGGTTCATCAGGTGCAGCAAGCGGTACTCGAACGCGGTCAGGTGCACGGGTTTGCCGGTCGAGGGCACAGCGGCGGCGCTGGTCGCGGCCACGCCGGGCGACGCCCAGCACACCGAGATCGCCAACGTCCCGGCAACCAGAGCGCCCATCCGAAATGCTGGCAAAATGCGTCGAATCATACGTCAGCCCCTCACAGGTCGTGACTGGCCCCCGACGGAGGGCGACGCTGCCCACCTTGGCGCCACACAGTACCGGCCCGGCCGACCAGATCAACAGGCACCCCACTGCCTGCCCGCTCAGGCCATGATCACGCAATCCCCGCACACGGCCTTGGGCGCGGCGGGACCGAGCCGGTAGAGCAGGCAGCAGCTGCGCCGGCGGAAGTCCACCCCCGGCACCCCCGTCGCGCTCCCCCGCAGCACCGGCACCTCGAGCAGCCCGGTGGCCAGCGCCCGGGACCGCATCGCGAGGTCGGGCCTGGCCGCGCCCACCATGCTGGCGGCGCCGTTGATCCCCGACGCGACGTTGCCCCACAGCACTTTCGGCGACACCGACAACCCCGCGGTGAGGTCCACCAGGGCCCGTACGGGACCCGCGAGCACCCGCTCCGTGATGGCGTCGACCAGGCTGTCGTACGGGACCCCGCCCAGTGCGCTGTCGGGCAGTGCCAGCGGCATCGGGCCGCCGAGCACCGGCTGCCACGACGCTTCGTCCAGGACCAGCAGCCGCCCGTCGAGCACCGCCGCCCCGAAGACCGGCGCGAGCAACCGGGCGACCAGCCCGAGCTGGGCGACCGAGGCCGCGACCCGCGGCGGCACTGCGTCCCCACCGAGCGCCGCCCGGGTAGCCAGCACCCGCTCGGTCAGCGCGGCCGGTGAGTCGAGCAGGACCCGCAGTGGCAGCCAGTCCCCGGCAGGGCGGCCGACCTCGAAGTACGGCCCGAGCGCGGCCAGCGAATCACGCAAGCTGCCCGCTGGCAGTGACGTCGCGACGTTCCTTCACGGACGCCGCGGCCGGGGCCAGCACCCGCTCGGCCAGCGGGCCGAAGGCCAGGCCCAGCGCCGACCACAGCAGCAGCTGGGCCGCCACCGAGTAGAGGCGGAAGGTCGCCAAGGTGTCCGCGGGGAAGCCGGGGAACACGATGGTGCCCCTGGCGTCGGTGAGCGGGAGCGGCGTCTCCGTGGCGTGCAGGCCGTACTGCGCCTGGTTGGCCGCCAGGTGCCCGAGCTGCGGCAGCAGCGCCATGACGATGCCGATGGCCACGGCGAAGCCGGCACCGGCGA
>JAWWOL010000457.1:0-8906 GCA_033851695.1 Frankiales bacterium | reverse complement strand
CGGGGCACCCTGTGCCGGCGGCTCCAGCAGCTGTCCATCGGCTTCCACCGCCGCTCCGACCCCGGCATCCTGCAGTCGAAGGTGATGCGGGACGTCGAGAACGTCGGGCTGGCCGTGCGCGAGTCGTTCGACCTCGGCATCGGGGCCATCACCACCCTGACCGGCGGCATCGTCATCACCGCCGTCAAGGCGCCGGTGTTCCTACCGCTCCTGCTGCTGGCGCTGCCCACGGGCGCTGTCCTCGGTTACACCATGCGCAGGCGCATGCGCAACCGAAACGCCGACTTCCGGCGGACCATCGAGCGGCTCTCCTCGGGCGTCAGCGAGATGACCCAGCTGGTCACCCTGACCCGTGCCCACGGCCTCGAGCGCACCGCGCTGTCCCGCATCGAGGACCGGCTGGCCGAGGTCCGTGAGGCCGGCATCGCCGTCGACACCGAGGTCGGGTTCTTCGGATCCCTTTCGTGGACGGCATTCCAGCTGCTCGGCGGCAGCTGCCTGGTGACCGCGGCCTGGGTCGCCTACCACCACTACCTCGGGGTCTCGGCGGGCGACGTCGTACTGGTCAGCACCTTCTTCGTCACCCTGACCTCCAGCGTCACCCAGCTCATGAACCTCGCGCCGGCACTGACGAAGGGCCTCGAGTCGGTCCGGTCGATGGGCGAGGTCCTGCAGGCACCGAACCTCGAGCACAACGAGGGCAAGATCAAGGTCGCGAGCGTCACCGGCGCGTTCACGTTCGAGCGGGTGGCGTTCAGCTATGCCGCCGACGCCGACGCCGACTCCGATCCCGCACTTCAGGCGGTCGACCTCCGGATCGAGGCCGGCGAGACGGTGGCCTTCGTCGGCGCGTCCGGTTCGGGCAAGTCGACGCTGCTCAACCTGGTGATCGGGCTGATCTCGCCCACCCAGGGCCGGCTGCTGCTCGACGGCCGCGACATGTCCACCGTCGACCTGCGCACCTATCGGCGGCACCTCGCGATCGTGCCCCAGGAGCCGTTGCTCTTCGCAGGCAGCGTCCGGGACAACATCACGTACGGGCAGCCCGACCTCTCCGACGAGGCGGTTCGGCGGGCTCTGGTCGCCGCCAACGCCTGGGACTTCGTCAACCGGCTGCCCAACGGGCTGGCCACCCCGTTGGGCGACCGCGGCACCCGGCTCTCCGGCGGCCAGAAGCAGCGCATCGCCATCGCCCGCGCGCTGATCCGCGATCCACGGGTGCTGGTGCTCGACGAGGCGACCTCCGCGCTGGACTCGTCGTCGGAGGAGCTGGTCAAGCAGGCCCTCGATCGGCTGATGCAGGGCCGCACGTGCTTCGTCGTCGCCCACCGGCTGTCGACCGTACGGTCAGCCGACCGCATCGTGGTCCTCGACAAGGGCCGCATCGTCGAGGTTGGCGAGCACGCCGGTCTGGTCGACGCCGCCGGGCCGTACGCGCAGCTGCACTCCGCCTCGATGCGCTGAGACAGGCCGGGCCGCGGGCTTGCCGCGACCCGGCCGGTAGCGGCTCAGGCGATGACGATCGGGACCTCGTAGACCTCTGCGGTGCCGTGCCCCGCCCGTTCGTGCACCCGCATCACGCTCTCCTTCGAGGGGCCGGTGGACAGGCAGAACGCCTTGCCCGACTCGGGGTCCAGCCAGGCCCGCTCGAAGTGCACGCCCTCCTCGCCCTCGATGGCGAGGTCACGCTCGTGCGCCTCACGGAGCTGCTCCTCGGTCACGCCTACGAACCCACTGTGGATATCCATGAACGTCGCCATGCCAGGTCTCCTCGCTCGTCGGAAGGTTGCCCCCCGAGTGTCGCGGCCCAGGACAGCCCTGGCCATCGGTCATCTGACCGACCTTCGGCGGAGCGACGCCCGATAACCTGACCTGCTGGGAGGTCGTCCGTGAGCGATCTGATCGCGTCACCCGTGCTGGTCGGCCGGGACGAGCTGCTCGCGCTCGCCGACCGCCGGCTGCATCAGGCGGCGACCGGACACGGCCACCTCCTGCTGGTGTCCGGAGAAGCCGGAAGTGGCAAGACCCGCCTGCTCGGTTCGATCCGCCGACGGGCCGAGCTGGCCGACTTCTCGGTGCTGAGCGCCGCGGCGTTCCCTGGGGACACGGACGCCTCGGGTGGCGTCCTGCTCGACCTCGCCGGCGACCTGCGTCGGTCCGTCGCCATCGGGACGCAGGCGGCAGGCGTGACCATCGCCGGGAGACTGCGCGACCCGCTCAGCGCAGCCGGGGACCGGCACCGGCAGCGCAGGCTGCTCGTGCAGGACGTTGCCGACAGCCTGTCCGACCTCGCCCCCGGACGCCGACTTCTCATCCTCCTCGAGGACCTGCACTGGGCCGACCGGCTGAGCCTGGACGTGCTCCGGCACATCGCGGGACGACTGGCGGCTCGGCCGACCCTCGTGGTGGCCGCCTACCGGAGCGACGAGCTCTACCCCGGGACACCGATCCGCGAGTGGCGCTCGCGGCTGCTCTCCCAGCGGCTGGCGGAGGAGGTCAGGGTGCCGCGCTTGTCCGCCGCGCAAACCGCAACCCTGGTGAGCGCCGTGCTCGGCCGCGCGGCACCGGCACAGCTGGTGACCGCCATCCACGCGCGCAGCGACGGCATCCCGTTGCACGTCGAGGAACTGCTCGCCGCAGGCGACGTCCTCGAACCGAGCCGGCTCGCCTTCCCGGACACCCTCGCCGACGCCGTGCTGGCGCGGGCCCAGGCGCTGGACGCCGAGGCCCGTGAGGTCGCCGACGCGGCTGCGGTCATCGGCCGTTCGTTCGACTTCGACCTCCTGGCAGCCGTCAGTGAGGCCGACCCAGCCGTGGTCGACCGCAGCCTTCGACTCCTGCGTGCGCGCTATTTCGTGCAGGCGGGAGCAGATGGACTCAGCTTCGATTTCCGCCACGCGCTGATCCGCGATGCGTTGTACGACGACGTGCCGCTGCCGCGACGGACGGCGCTGCACGAACGGGTCGCCTTAGCCGCAGTCGAGCGCGGGGACCGAGCAGCGTTCGTATCTGCGCACTTCGAGCAGGCCAAGTTGGCCGAAAAGGCTTACCAGTACGCCATTCTCGGCGCCCAGGAGACGAGCCACGTCTCCGCCCACCGCGAGGCGCTCCAGCTCTACCGCCGGGCAGAGCGCAACCTTTCCCGAGGGACAGCGGTTGGCGAGCAGGCGCGCCTGATGACCGCGATCGGTGCCGAGGCAGCGGCGCTCGACGAGAATGCCGAAGCGGCGCATGCCTATGCCCATGCCCACCGGTTGTGGCTGCAGGCAGGTGAGGCCGTCGAGGCGGCCTCCGTGGTGCCGCCTCTGGTCGCCGTACGACATCTGCTGGGCGATCCCTTGGAGCAAAGGGTGCGCCTCCTCCAAGAGGCTCTGACCGGGCTGGACGAGGTGCCCGACGCCCTGAAGGTCAGGGCCCGTGTGCTCAGCGGCTTGGCAGCCGCGTACATGCTCGACCGTCGCCTCGACGAGGCCATCGACTACGGGCAGCAGAGCACTGCCTTGAGCATCGCCGCAGGTGACGAAGCGGCGGCTCTCAACACCGCGGCGACTCAAGGCAGCGTGCTGCTGTTCAGGGGCCAGGGAGCGGGGTGGTCGCTGCTGGAGCGGACCGTCGCCACCTGCGTCGCCTCGCTCCAAGAGGCCGAGGCCGCGCGCGCCTACCGGATGGCCGGCTCCTGCGCGTCTGTCCTGGTCGAGTACGACCAGGCCGAACGGTGGCTGACGGCGGGCATCGACTACGCCGGCGCCGTCGAGCTGTGGAACCACCGCAGCTACATGACTGCGCACCTGGCGCACGTCCAGTGGGCCTGCGGCAACTGGGACGCCGCCCAGTGCACGGCGGAGTCCGCCCTCGCCGACGGACGCGGTGGGATCACCACTCGGATCACCGCTCAATACGTCCTCGGCTATCTGGCGATGGGGCGCGGGAACCTGCCGATGGCAGCGGACCTGCTGTCCGAGGCTCTGGAGATCGGCGAGTCGATGGCCGAGCTGCAACGGGTCTCGCCGCCTTTGTGGGGGCTGGCCGAGACGGCGCTGCTCGGTGCCGACCCGGCGGGCGCGATTGAGCTGTGCGACAGGGGGTTCGCCGCCTCCGACCGAGTGGCGGATGCCGCCTATCTGTTCCCGTTCGTGGTTACCGGGACGCGGGCCCGGCTCGCTGTCAATGACACCGGTGCCGCATCGGAATGGCTGTCTCAAGTCCGAAAGTCCCTGCACCGCAGGAACATCCCGGGCACGTTACCCGCTCTCGCGCACGCCCGCGGGCTCATCCAGCTGGCCAACGCCGAGGTCGAGGCAGCCGGGGAGAGCCTGACGGAAGCCCGGCTGGCCTGGGACCAGCGCCGCCGGTTCTGGGAGGGCAGCTGGGCCGCGCTGGACGAGGCCAGGTCCGCCGCCGTTGGGCGCCGGCACGTCGAGGCGGCCGCGCTGGCAGACACCGTACGGGCGCGGGCGCTGCTGGCCGGCGCGGTCAGCCTCGTGTCGGCGGCAGACCAGGTCCGCGCGTCCTCACAGCGCCCAGGCCAGCCATGGCACCCGCTGACCGACCGCGAGTGGTCGGTCGCCCAGCTGGTCGCCACCGGCCTGACGAACCGTCAGATCGCCGCCGAGCTGTACCTGTCACCCAAGACGGTGGGGACCCACGTCGAGCACGTGCTGGCCAAGCTCGGAGCCAGTCGGCGGGCAGAGATTGCCGCGTGGGCGACGAGGATCCACGCCTGAGCTCGGCCCCGGCTCAGCGCCGCCGGATGCGGCTAACGCGACCTGCGGTCTTCCAGGTAGCTGCTAGCTGAATCACGCGCTGGCAGCAATGCGGGGAACCCGCCGCTCTGACACTTTTGATGAGACGACGACTCACCCGTGAACCATCACCAGTCAGGAGACCACGATGACGCACGACGAGCCGGGACGCGGTGTCACGAGCGCCCTGGTCCGGAACCCCGAGATCGACTGCACCGTGGGGGTGACTCGGCCATGACCGTTGTGAGAATCAAGTGCATCCGATGCACGACAACGTCGACGCCGGAGCTGGACGCTCTGCTGCTGGAGGTCGGGGTCGGCATGGGCGAAGACACGGGCGCGATCGTGAACTGGATCTGTTCCGGCTGCTACTCGCTCGTGAACTGCGCCATCGACTGGCCGGACTTCCTGGACCTGGTGTCCGCCGGAGCGCTCGTGATCGACGAGAACGAGGACCCGCGTCCGCCGTACCCGGAGTCAGCCGAGGAGGGCCCAGCCTGGAGGCCGGACGACCTCCTCGACCTGCATGCGCTGCTGCTCACCCACGACTGGTTCGACAAGCTCCAGGCGACCACCGACCCGGCAAACGACTTGGGCTGAGCCGAAGCGAGGCCGCAAATCTGCGCGCAGCCACGAGGTCGTGGCCAGGTGGTATGCCCAAGAACCGGGTCTTGGGTCGATACTCGGGGAATGCCCACAAAGTCGGAGACCACCGGAACCGCGTCAGGGCGTCGAGACAACCGCCGCATCGTGCTTGCCGACGACGACGTGCTGTTGCGTGAGGGCCTGGCCAGTCTGCTCGCCCGATCGGGGTTCGACGTCGTCGGTCAGGCCGGGGATGCGATCGAGCTGCTCGCAGTGGTCCGTTCGACCGAGCCCGATGTGGCGATCATCGATATCCGGATGCCGCCGGCGCACGCAACCGAGGGTCTCGGGGCGGCACGGGTGATCCGCGAGGAACTGCCCGGCACCGCGATCATCATGTTGTCCGCCCACGTCGAGGTGGACGAGGCGATGGAGCTGTTGGCCAGCGGGGAGCGTGTCGGCTATCTGCTCAAGAGCCGAGTGACGGACGTCGCCGAATTCATCGAGACCATCGATCGGATCACCGCGGGCGGCTCGGTGGTGGACCCGTCCCTGGTGCAGGAGCTGGTCAGGGCACGGGTGCGCCGCGACCCGCTTGACGTCCTGTCGCCGCGCGAGCACGAAGTGCTCACCCTGATGGCCGAAGGCGCGTCGAACGCTGGCATCGCCGGTCGGATCTTCGTCGCCGAGGGCACGGTGGAGAAGCACGTCCGCAGCATTCTCACCAAGCTCGACCTGGCGGAGAGCGATACCGAGCATCGTCGGGTGTTGGCGGTGCTCAAGTTCCTCGAGGCCCGCTGACCGCTCTCGAGCATCAGTTGAGGGGCAGCTCGACGACCATGGACGTGCCCGCGCCCGGGGGGCTGGCGACCGCGATGACGCCACCGATGGCCTCGACCCGGTCCTTGAGGCCGACCAGGCCGGAGCCTCTCGTCGGATCCGCGCCTCCGGCACCGTCGTCTCCGACGCGGAGGCGAAGGATGCCGTCCACCGCTTCGACGTCGACATGGACGACCGACGCCTTGGCGTGCTTGGCCGCGTTCGTCAGCGTCTCCGACACGATGTAGTAGGCGGCGACTTCGACGCGCTCGGGCAGGCGCGCAGCAGCTCGAACGTCGACCACGACGGGGATCGGGCAGCGGCGGGCGAGCATCCTCAACGCCGGCCCGAGACCACCCTCGGCCAGAATTGCCGGATGGATGCCCCGCGCTATCTCCCGGAGCTCGTCCAGCACGCTCGTCACGCCGTCGGCGACGCGGGACAGCTCGGCCTGGACGTCACCCAGCTGCGGGGGCAGCGCGGCCTGCGCGGCGCGCAGCTCGAGGCCGAGTGAGACGAGCCGCTGTTGCGCCCCGTCATGGAGGTCGCGCTCGAGCCGCCGACGGGTCTGATCCGCAGCGGCCACGATCCGCGCCCTTGAGGCGGCGAGACCGGCCCGGCTCTCGGCGTTCGCGATCGCTGTGGCGAGCAGGTCCGTGAAGTCGGCGAGACGCGCCTCCGTGTCGGGCGGCAGGGGCGGCTCCCCGCTCGTACCGACGGTCATCAGGCCCCAGATGCGGTCGTCCAGGATGATCGGAACTCCCACCGATGAGCGGATGCCGGCGTCGGGGTACGTGACATCGGGCTCGCCGTCCGCGCCGGCGTCGCGGTCGATGCGGGCGGGACGCCCCGTCTGCAGGACCTGCGTGCTGAGCTGGTCGCCCCGAAGGTTAAACCGGGGGCGAGGGGGGCCGGGGGGCGTGCCGGCCGCACTCCAGACGGCCGCGGCGCTCACCGTACCGTCGGGCTCGTAGCGGCCCATGCTGGCGAACTCGACGCGGAGCAACGTGCCGACTTCTCCCGTCACCACCGCGAACAGCTCGTCCACCGGCGCCACGCGAGCCACGAGCGTCGCCACTCGCCTCAGCGCTGCCTGCTCGTCGGCGAGCCGGGTGAGCTCGGCGCGACTCTCGGCATTGGCGATCGCCGTCGCCAGGAGCTCGGTGAAGTCGGCGAGGCGGGCCTCTGCGTCCGAGGGCAGGGGCCCCCGCTCCGCGGTCATTCCGGCGAGCATGACGCCCCAGACCCGACCCTCGACGATGATCGGCGCTCCGGCCGCCGAGTGGACGCCCCTCTCCCTGGCGTCGGCGGCGAGCGGGCCGGAGGCTACGAAGAAGTTGTCGATCCGGACGGGAGAGCCAGTGCGCAGGACGCGGCCGGCGACGTTCTCACCCGTCAAGGCCCAGCGGCTACCGATCGGAAACGCCTCGTCCGCGCCGCTCCATGCGGCGACAACGGTGATCGCCTCGTCGGATTCGTAGCGGGCCATGCGCGCGAAGTCCGCGGGGATCAGCCGTCCCACCTCACGGGTCACTGCCGCGAACAGCTCGTCCGCCGGGGACGCTCGCGCCACGAGTGTCGCGACCCGCCGCAGGGCCGCCTCGACGCGCCGGGAGGAGGTCTGCTCATCGGCGAGCTGGGCCAGCTCGCCGATCAGGATCGTGATGGCCGCGCCGACGACGACGAACGCGAGCAGCGCGACCACGTCCGGCCCGAGGGATCCACCCTGGAAATCCTTCGGCGTCGCGTAGAGGAACGCTCCCTCCAAGGCCCCCGCGACGACGAGCGTGAGCCCGGGCAGCGCACCGCCGAGCATCGAGACGGCGGTGACGATCAGCAGCGTGCACGACAGGAAGCCACCCAGCCCCAAGGACGACCGGAACGGGAGCCAGGCAAGAGCCACCAGGACCGAGCCGAGAACCCAGGCGGCCGTTCGCAGGGCGGGCGAGCGCCGCTTTGACGACACCCCGACCAGACGCCACAGCGGGCTCACAGGCGCCAGGGTAACCCTCTGGCACCGCCAGCGTCACGGTGAGCCGTGGGCACTGGCAGCCGCCGGCCGGCTGCGGTCTCTGATTGCCCCGGCGAGCAACGAGGAAGCGACCGCTCTAGCGAGGATGCCCTTCGAGGATCCGCTGAATTGCGGCCGCCGACAGCTCGGACTTCGCCAGGAACCCGGTGGCGGGGCTCTCGGCGATGAGATCGGCGAGGTCCGTCTCGGCGTGGGTCGAGATCAGGATGACCCGCATCGCGCCGTCGTGGTGCCCGTTGAGCAGGCTGCGCACGACCTCGAAGCCGCTTTCGTCCCCCAGGTTGATGTCGACAAGGACGAGGTCCGGCTCGAGCTGCTCGACCTGCATGAGCGCTTGCGCCCCGCTCGAGGCAACGCCCACGACGGACAGCCCCTCCCGCTCCAGGAGCAGCCGAGCCGCGTCCAGGAAGGACTGGTTGTCATCCACGAGAAGCACACGGCACGCCACGCCCACCATCTTGCCCGGCCGACGCTCTGCGCAGCATTACTGCTAGCAGGAATCCGGGCCACCGGATCCGCCCAGCGACGGGCTGATGACTCTCGGTCAGGTCCCCTCGGTCTGGCCGAGCGCACCGGCAAGACGGTCACGGGAGGCGTTCAAGTGCGCGCTCATCGCCGCCGCGGCGCCGGCCTCGTCGCGCCGGGTGACCGCCTCGAGCACCCGCTCGTGTTCGCGCACGGTGTCGTCGGCTATCCCGACCGTGTAGTAGAGCCGGTACAGCTGCGCA
>JAWWOL010000440.1:0-8099 GCA_033851695.1 Frankiales bacterium | reverse complement strand
TCGGAGATGATGGCCGTCGGGGGCACCGCGGACGGAGGTGACCGATGCGGACCCGCTCGTTGTCCGCCCTCGTGGCCTGCCTCCTCACTGCCGGATGTACGGGGACCGCCGCGCGCCATCCCGTCGCCGGGCCCTCGACGTCCAGGAGTGCGCCGGTCGTCGCCCCGGGTACGCCATCGCCCACCGCAGCGCTGCCCACCACAGCGCCGCCCACCACAGCGCCGTCGCGAGCCGTTGGCGCTCCCCGTACGACGACGCCGGCCCAGCCGCCCGCCAAGCCGGGCCTGGTCTGGGTGCAGAGCCGGGTGCCGGCGGGACTGGTTCGTGCAGCCGACCGGCTCGGGCCGGCCACCAGTGTGGTCGAGGTGGCCAACGGCACGGTCTGGCTCCGGGAGGCTCCCGGATCGCCCTTGGCAGCGCCGATCGACGTCTCGGCCGCAGATCCGCGCCGCTACGCACGGGCTCTGCCGGCGGCGGGATCGGCGATGTCGGGCCTGGTCGCAGGTCAGGTGCTGCTCGCGTCGGATGAGGCCGGTCTGCGCCGGCTGCGGGTCGGTAGCCGGCTGACCCTGGCCGGAGTTTCCTTGCGGGTCAAGGGAATCGTCGCTGACGCCCTCATCGGCAGAGCGGAGATGTTCGTGACGGCGTCCGACGGCCGCAGGCTCGGCCTGCCGCCGGACCGCTTTCTGCTGGTACGCCCGCCGGCGCCTCGCGCCTGGCCGGCGGTCGCCGCAGCACTCCGCAAGGCGACCACGTCCGGGACACCGGTGCGGATCCTGGCGCCGGGCACGGCGCGGGTGCTGCGCGAGGCGGACGCCGTGCTGACCCCGCTGGAGGAGAAGCTGCGGTTCGGGGAGTTCGCTGCGGCCGCGCAGGTCGGGGGCGGCCTCAGCATCGACCCCCGGTGGCTGGCCGCTCACATCACCACCGCGGACGTACCGATCCTCGGTGCGGTCACCTGCAACAAGGCCTTTCTGCCCATGCTGCGCAGGGCCCTCGGCGAGGTGGTGCGGCAGGGATTGCGGCGCCTCGTCGACCCAGCTGACTTCGGTGGCTGCTTCAACGCCCGGCTGATCGCCGGCCAACCCGGCGCGTCGATCTCGCACCACGCGTACGGCTCGGCCCTCGACCTGAACGTGTCGGCGAACCCGCAGGGCAGGCCGTCGGCCCAGGACCGGCGGCTGGTCCGGATCTTCGCCAGGTTCGGGCTTACCTGGGGCGGCGGCTGGCTGGTGCCCGACGGCATGCACTTCGAGGCTCTCGGCGGCCCGGTGGGACATCCGTGACGAGCGGGCGCCGATGGCGGAGGATGAGCCGCAGATGCCCGCCCGCCGGAGTCGGCTGACCTGCGTCCGTGGTGCTGGTCCCGAGCAGTGGCCGGCCGCCGACAGGAGCTCGGGAGGGCAGCGTGGCGCCAGTGAACCCGGTCGTGGGCAGGGAGCAGGAGCTCGGCGCTGTCGAGCTGTTCTCCCGGCACTACCGATCGGGTCCTGCGTCACTCGTCCTGGACGGTGCCGCCGGGATCGGCAAGACCGCGATCTGGACCGACGCGGTCCGTACCGCCGGGTCGGTCGGCGACGTACGGTCCTGCCGGTGCGGCGAGGCGGACGCCGGCTGGACGTTCGCCGGCCTGGGGGACCTGCTGGACGGGCTGGACCCCGCCGTCATCGCCGATCTGCCGGAGGTCCAGCGGCATGCCCTGTCAGCGGCCATGCTCACCTCGGAACCGGCGGCCACCAGCTCGGTCGACCGGGTGCTCGCCGTCGCCGTCCTCGGTGTGCTGAGGGCATTGGCTCGCGAGCGACCGGTCCTGCTCGCCGTCGACGACGTGCAGTGGCTGGATGCCGGCAGCCGCCGGGTGCTCTCCTTCGCCCTCCGCCGGCTGCGCGACGAGCCGGTGGGGCTGCTGACCTCCTGCCGCACCGGACCGCAGGGACAGCCCGGTGCGGACGCCGACCTCGGGCTGTACGGGCAGCGGATCCTGGTCGGACCGGTCAACCTCAGCACTGCGGCCCGCATCGTCGCGACTCGGCTGGACATGACGCTGTCCCGCCCCACCTTGACCCGGCTGCACCAGGCCACCGGCGGCAATCCGATGGTCTGCCTCGAGATGGCGCGGGCCCTGCAGCGCCATGGCCGCGAGCCCGAGGCGGACGAGCCGCTGCCGGTCCCCGCGGACCTGCGGACTCTGGTCACTGACCGGCTCGGCGGACTGAGCCCAGCCGCGCGCCGGCTGCTGCTGCTGATGGCGGCCATGGCACAGCCCACCGTCGAGTCGGTGGCCGCCGCCGCCGGGGACCCCGAAGCCCCGTTGGCGGAGGTCCTTGCAGCGGGCGTGCTGGAGCTGGACGGGAATCGGCTGCGCTTCACGCATCCGCTGCTCGCGTCCATCCCGTACGCGGACCTGCCGGCCGCAGACCGTCGCAGGCTGCACGAGCACCTGGCCCGGACCGTCACCGACCCGGAGGAGTACGCCCGGCACGCGGCGCTCGGGTCGCCCGGTGCCGATGCGCACGTGGCCGAGGCACTCGACCGGGCGGCCAGGCACGCCCGCAGCCGCGGCAGCATCGACGCCGCCGTCGAGCTGGCCGAGCTCGCCGTCGACCGCACCCCCGCCGGCTGCGACGTCGACCTGCTGCGCCGTCGGGTGGACGCGGCCGAGCACGTGTTCCGGATGGGCGACCTGCCCCGGGCGCGGGGGCTGCTGACCCAGGCGCTCGGGGCGGCGGAGGCCGGACCGGCCCGCGTCGGTGGGCTGCTACTGCTGGCCACGATCATGTCGTGGGAGGACGGCGACGAGCAGGTGGCCGAGGTCTGCACGCAGGCGCTCGCCGAGGCCGGCGCCGACTCGCTGTTGCAGGCCCGTTGCCACGCCACGTTCGCCGAGACCGGGCCGAGCGGGCCGGCCGTCGACCTGTTCCACGCGCAGACCGCCGTACGGCTGCTCGAAGGTCTGGCGGCGCCACCGTCGGACCTGCTGTCCAACGCCCTGACCAACGTCGCGCTGCACGGGCTGCGCCTGGGTAACGGGCTGGCGGTCGCGACGCTCGAGCGTGCCGAGTCCCTGCAGACGGTCGACGACCGGCCGGGCATCTTCGAGCGCGCGGCCATGGGGCTGGGGATGGGCCTCAAGCACATCGACCGGTTCGACGAGTCGCGGACGTGGCTGCATGCCTTGCACACCAGCGCTGTCGACGAAGGCGACGACAGTGCGTTGCCCATGATCCTGGGTCAGCTGGCGCTGCTCGAGTGCTGGGCCGGGGCGTACGAGCTGGCGCTGTCCCACGCCGTACGCGGCCGCGAGGTCGCCGCCCAGGTCGGCATCAAGCTGCCGGCGCTGACGTCGGCCCACGTCCTGACGCTGGCTCACCTCGGCCGGCTGGCCGAGGCGCGGAGGCTCGGCGAGTCGGATCGCGCGGCTGATGCGGCGGCAGGCTACCTGTCCGCAGCGCCGCTGCACCTGCGCAGCCTCGGCCTGGTCGAGCTGTTCGAGGGCAATCCTGCTGCTGCAGCGGCAAACTACCTGCTCGCGCTCAGGATTGCCGGCGAGATCGGGACCACCGAACCGGCGATGATGCGGCTGCACCAGGATGCGGTGGCGGCGCTCGTGACGACCGGGCAGATCGACCAGGCGGAGCGGCTCACCGGAGAGCTCGATGAAAGCAGCCGGCGGTTGGGACTGCCGTGGGCCACCGCCATGGCCGGCCGCTGCCATGGGCTCCTCGCCGCCGCCGCCGGCGACATGGCCTCGGCCACCGCCGCACTGGAGCAGGCCATGGTTGACCACGTGCTGCTGCCGATGCCGTTCGAGCGGGCTCGGACCCGGTTGCTGCTGGGCACGGTGCTCCGCCGGAGCGGGCGACGCAGCGACGCGCGACGCGAGCTCGAGGGCGCCCTGGACGAGTTCGTCCGGCTGGGCACTCCGCTGCAGGCCGAGCAGGCGCGGTCCGCGCTGTCCGGTCTCGGCGCCACCAGGTCGACGCACGGTCTGACCGTCGGTGAAGGCAGGGTCGCGGCGCTCGTTGCCGCAGGGCAGACCAACCGTGAGGTCGCCGAGGCGCTGTTCATGAGCGTCCGTACGGTCGAGAGTCACCTCAGCCGCGTCTACCACAAGCTCGGCCTTCGCTCCCGGACCGAGCTCTCCCGGTGGTTGCCGGCCCAGGACGGCCCACCCGCGGAGAGCTGAAACCCCCTGTCCGTACGGCGAACTTGCGTGGTTCCACGGACGCGCCCGGCCGGTGTCCGGCTCTAGCGTCGCCCTCGTGAAGCCCACCACGTCCGACCCGGCGCCGCCCGGCGGTCTCTACCTCGTCGAGCGCTACCTCGGCGCGGTCGCGGCGGAGGGTCTGCCCGCAGCCGTGGCACGCCTGGCCGAGGTCTGCGCAGCGTCGGCACCCGGTGCGTCCGTGCGCTACCTGCACTCGACCTACCTGCCATCGGAGGACACCTGCTTCTGCCTGTTCCGGGCGGACAGCAGGGACGCCGTACGCCGGGTGAACGGTCTGGCCGAGTTCGCCGTCGACCGGATCACCGAGGCGGTCGTGATGTTCGAAGCCGATCCGAGCAACACCAACGAGGGGACCAGTCATGAGAGCCACACGTACTGACCGAGATCGACTGCACAGCAAGGCTTTCGTCAGCGCGGCGATCTTGCTGCTCGGTGCAGCGCCTCCGGCCCAGCCGAGCCACTGACGATGACAACGCTGCAGAGAGCGGGAGACGTGAAGGTCCCGAACAAGAGCGCGACGGCGCCGCCGCGAGCCGCCATCGTGATGTCCTTGTGGCTGCGTGGGTTTCTGCTGCGACTGGCCGACCGGTTGATGCCGGCGCACCTCAGCCTCCTGGAGCATGCGCATGGCTTCGCCAAGGCCCACATCCTGTCGGCGATGGCCGAGCTCGGCGTGGCCGACGAGCTGTGTGACGGGCCACGGTCGGCAGAGCAGCTGGCGGCGACCCTGGGCTGCAGCAGCGACGCACTTCACCGGCTGTTGCGGGCCGCGGCAGTGTTCGGCGCGGTGCGACTCGACGGGGATGGCAGTTTCCGGGCCACCCGGTTCACTCGGGTCCTCCGCTCGGCTGATCCCAGTGGTGCGGCGCAGTGGTGCCGCTTCATCGGATCGGCTCCGCAGCAGGCCGCGTGGACCTGCCTGGCTGCAGCGGTCCGCACTGGTGACAGTGCCTTCCTGAAGGCGAACGGCAGCACGATGTTCGGCTGGTTCGACGCCCACCCGGACGAGGCTGCGAACTTCGGGACCGGCATCGGTGGCCTCACCCTCGCCGAGGCGCCGGCCATCATCGCTGCGTACGACTTTCCAGACGACGGCACGATCTGTGATGTCGGTGGCGGTCAGGGAGTGCTGCTCGCGCAGATCCTGAAGGCAAGGCCGAGGCTCCGCGGGGTGGTCGTCGACAGCGCCCAGGTGCTCGAGCGGGCGTCGACCTATGTCAGGACGCAAGGCTTGAGCGACCGGATCGCCCTCGTACCAGGCGATCTGAGGGAGCCGGTTGCGGTCCGAGCCGACCTCTACCTGTTGAAGTGGATCCTGCACGACTGGGACGACTCGTTCTGCCGGCAGATCGTCGAGGCGGTTGCGGCAGCGATGCCGACCGACGCCCGTCTGCTCCTGGTCGAGGGCAATCAGCCGTTGAACGAGGTCGACCCTCGGTTCTCGATGATCGACCTGCAGATGTTCGTCGTCACCGACGGCGGCAGGGAGCGCTCCATCGGGCAGCTCAAAGACATCGTGGCCGCCGGCGGCCTGGTTCCCGGCAAGTCCTTCCGCACCAGCACCGGCCTGGTTCTTCTCGAGGCCAGCAAGGCCTGAACGCCGCCGTCCTCGCCCTCCGATCCCGACCACGAAAGGCATCTCATGAAGCCCATGCCCAGCCGTCATCGGCGACTGACCGCGGCTGTCGCCGTGGCGGCGCTGTCAACCTCCGCTTCCGTCTCCACCGCCGTGGCGCACGCCTCGGCCGACAACAGCGATTCCGTCGCGGCCAGGACCGCCCAGACCTGGACCAAGCTGTCCGCTGGCGGGGGAGTCAGCACCACCACGCAGCCGCGGGTTGCCCGCTGGGGGCACAAGCTGCTCGTCACCTGGCAGCAGCAGACCGCCGCTGACTACGACGCGATCAACAGCCGCGTTCTCGGCGCGAACGGCAAGCCGGCCGGACCCACCGCCAACGTCGCGACCTGGTACAGCGCCACCACGGATCCCCAGCCGTTGATCCTCGGTGGGGTACCGACCATCGTCTTCGGTGGCCTGCGCACCGATGACATCACCGACCCGTACTCCGGGACGATGGCCTATGCCCAGGCAGCCGACGCGACGTCCTGGGGCCTCGGCGCCGGCTCGCTGACGCAAAGCACCTCGGCGTACGGGGACTACGGCTTCGGCGTCGTCGACGACGGCACCGGGCAGCCGATCACGGCGGGGGCCTACAGCAGCAGCGACCACGTGACGGTGCACTACGGCATCGACTCGACCGCACCCGCCACGGCGCCCGACCAGGTCACCGGGTCCACTGGCGATGCCGGCGAGGTCAACCTCGCTCGGGACCCGAGGACCGGCGCGGCATGGGCGCTGTGGTACTCCGGCGTCCAGGACGACAGCCAGCAAGGCATCCGGGCCGCCCAGGTCTGGCCGGCCATCGGCCCGGTGCTGCCCCCGGCGCCGCTTTCCACCGTGACCGTCGACGGGGCCAAGAACTCGGTCAACCCGAGCCAGGACGTCTCGGTCACGGGTCGGATCGGCGGCGGGGTGTGGGCCGCGTACGCCTCGGGGTGGCCGTTGCCGCACAAGCTCGTGCTCTGGCACGTCGGCACGTCCACGACGTTGACCCTGAAGACGACCGGCGACATCCAGTACACCGGCATCAGCCCCGCACCCGGCGGCCGGCTGTGGGTCTGGTGGGTGCAGGACCAGACCCTGTACGCGGTCCGCACCAACCCCTCGGTCACGAAGTTCGGCGTGGTGCGGGCGGTTCGCTCGCCCGCCACCGCGGGTCAGGCGCCGACGCGGACCGGTGGCGACGGGACTTTCGGCCCGCTGGACGCGGTCATCAACGTCATCGGCAAGGACAAGAACGCCTCCGGCGACCCCACCGCTGAGATCTTCTCCACCCGCATCCTCGAGGCACTCAAGGTGACCGTGTCGCCCGCCAAGGTCTCGTACGCCAGGGGCGGCCGGGTCGTCGTGAAGGTCTCGGACGCGGGGCTGCCGGTCCCCGGTGTCACCGTCCGGGTCGGGTCGCTCGTCGCCCGCACCAACGCCCACGGAGTCGCGGCGTTCGTCATCGCCGGGAAGTCCGCCAAGGGCCGGCACGTGGTGACGGCGACCGCGGCCGGCTGGTACCCGGGCAGTGCATCGTTCAGGATCGGCTGAAGATCGGCAGCAAGGTGAGCAAGCTGTGCATGAATTGCCGCGGCTCGTGGCCGCCCCAGTTCGGCCCCTAGGTGGCTGGTGTCCTTCGCCGATTGACACCGGTCGCCGTGGGGGGCTGGTGAGTCTGAGCTCGCCCGAGAAGTGGCTTCCGCTCTTGCAGTAGCCGCCCCCGTCCCGGGACGACCTTCCGGACATAGCGACCGGGAATCACGCGGCGCTGGACGCACCGGCAAGGGGACCTCGCTGGGACATCCCCGTCGGCGTTCTCTTCGGGGCAGCAGGATGGCTTCGCCATGATCAACAAATAAGGTGAATGGAGTTGCGGTAGACGCAACTCCATTCACCTTCATGCTCACGCCCGCCGCCAACCGCCAACAGCCAACCCAGGCAATTCCCAGTCCGTGAGCCGAATCCCAACCGGTTCGCACCAGCAGGTGCAACACAGCGCGGCACTAGGGGATGTCCTGGACTGCCCTGCTGAGTTCTTTCACGCATGCTCGGCTGGTGGTGATGAGGCCGATGGTCTGCGCAGCGTTGGTTGCGACGCGTTCACCCCTCCGGACAGCGTCGGCAACCTGGGCCGCATCGGGCAGAACGGCAGTGAACGGGCAACTGCCGAGAGGGTCCCCGACTTCCACCAGGTAGGTATGGCCGCCGTCCTTGGACAGGGCGCCGATCGCGGCGCGGATCGACGCCACAGCGTGGTGAACGGTC
>JAWWOL010000438.1:0-2971 GCA_033851695.1 Frankiales bacterium | reverse complement strand
TGCTCGTCGTGGTGGTCCTGGCCGTGCCACTTCAGCTGCTGCACAACGCTTTCCTGGCTCTTGCACGGGCCCTGGCCGCTGTCGTGCGTGTGGTCGCACCGTTCATCACCGGCCTGCTCCAGCTGCTCGGCTTCCGCGCGATCACGCGGCCACGGACCCCGCGTCCGCGGCTGTCCCTGCCGGTCGGGGGCGCCGGTCGCCACGTCGGGGGTGCGGTGCAGCGCCGAGGGCCACCTTGTCGCGCCCAGGTCCGTTCATTCACCCCATTCGCACCGCGAGGGGCCTGCGCCTAGAACGCGCGGCCGCCCCGCGGCCCCCCGTTCAAAGGAGCTCTTGTGCCCCCGTTCGCACGTTCACGATCCGCTGCCTCGTCAGCGATCGCCCCCTGGGTATCCCTCGGCGGAAGGCTGGTCCTCGCCGGCGTCCTCGGTTACGCCGCCCTGTCCAAGATCGCCGATCCGGCGGCAACCGTACGCGCCGTCAGGGCGTACCGGATCCTGCCCGACTCCCTCGCCGTCCCCTTCGGGCACGCGTTGCCCTGGGTCGAGCTGACCATGGCCGTGCTGCTGCTGGTCGGGTTGGCCGTCCGGATCGCCGGGGCAGCGGCGGCTGTGCTCCTCGCGGTCTTCGTCGCCGGCGTTGTGAGCGTCGCCGCCCGCGGCCTGCGGATCGACTGCGGCTGCTTCGGCGGCGGCGGCGCGACCGCCCATCCGCACTACACCGCCGAGATCGTCCGGGACCTCGCGTTCCTCGCCATCTCCGTTGCTGTGGCGGCTATCCCGGGCAGCCGGCTCGCCCTGGACCCGCAGCCCCCGACTGCAGTTCCGGAGCCGGCCCAGGGCCGCGACGCCCAACGCCGGCACCGCGTGGCGGTCACCCGGTTCGCCGCCCAGCAGGCCGAGACCTCGCGGCGCAGGCGGCTGAACGCGGCCTTGGCGGCCGGCGCGGTGGTCATGATGACCCTCACCGGCATCAGTGTCGGCCACTCCTCCGCAGCCGCAGGGAGTCTCGTGGTGCCGGCTGCGGCCACCGCCGATGGCGGGATCCTGGTCGGGAGCGCCACCGCACTCCACCACGTGGTGGCGTACGAGGATCCGCAGTGCCCGATTTGCGGCGAGTTCGAGCAGGGCATCGGGGCGACCCTGGCCAGGGCGGTGGCGGAGGGCAAGGTGAACGTCGAGTACCGGATGATGAGCTTCCTCGGTCCCGAGTCGGTACGCGCCGTGGCCGCCCTCGGAGCGGCCGCCCAGGAGGGCAAGTTCGAGCCGCTGCGCGAGGCGATGTTCACCCACCAGCCCGCCGAAGGGACCGGCGGCTACACCATCGCGGACCTGCTCTCCCTCGGCAAGGGAGTCGGGCTCACGGATGCCGCGTGGACGACGGCTGTGCAGAAGCAGACCTACGCCCCGTGGGCCCGTACGGTCGAGCAGATGGCGGAGAAGGTGCCGATCGCGGGGACCCCCACCGTGCTCCTTGACGGCAAGTCCCTGGACCTGAGCTCGGTGCTGCTCGACCGGGCGGCATTCGCCAAGGTCGTCGGGGTCAGCTGAGCGCGGCCGTGGCCAGCCGGGACCGCGCCGCCTCGAGATAGGCGGTGATCGCGTCCCGGCTCTCGGTCAGGCAGCGGACCCGGTCCTCCATCAGCGCTCGTTGCTGCTCGAGGCTGGCCAGCATCTCGGGGGTCACCTCGGCAGCCTGCAGCTCGCACGGCTCGTCGAGACACGGCAGGATCTGCTTGATGATCCGCACCGGCAGGCCAGAGGACAGCAGGCCGCGGATCTGCCAGACGTCGTCGAGGTGGCACTCGGCATAGTCGCGGTAGCCGTTCGCGGTGCGGTCCGGCGTGAGCAGCCCCTGCTCCTCGTAGTAGCGCAGCAGCCGGGTCGAGACGTTCGTGCGCTGGGACAGCTCGCCGATCTTCATTGCCCTCACCCCTTGCCTTCACACCGGTGTGAAGGTTTCACCATGGTCGCATGACGACCCACGCCAACGCCACGACCGCCCGGTTCCTGTTGCTCGCCGCCGTGTGGGGCAGCAGCTTCAGCTTCATCAAGGTGTCGCTGGAGGGCCTGACGCCGGGGCAGCTGGTGCTGACCCGGCTGGTCCTCGGCGCGGCCGTCCTGCTGGCGATCGCGTTGGTGAAAGGGGTCCGACTGCCGACCTCGTACGGGACCTGGCGGCACATCGCCGTGGCGGCGGTGTTCGGCAACGTGGCACCGTTCCTGCTGCTCTCGTACGGGGAACGCAGCGCCGGTGCCGGGATGGCGGGAGTCCTGATCGGGGCGACCCCGCTGGTGGCCCTGGGCATCGCGGCTCTCGCCCTGCCGGCCGAGCGGGTGACCCGGCGCAAGGTGCTCGGACTGCTGGTCGGCTTCGCCGGGGTCGTACTCGTGATCGATCCCTGGCGCGACACCGGCGGCTCGGCCGGTGCCCGGATCGCCTGCCTGGCAGCGGCTTTCAGCTATGCCATCGGATTCGTCTACGTCCGTCGGTTCCTCTCGCCGCGCGGTCTGGCGCCCCTCGCCCTGGCCGCGTCCCAGCTGACCGCGGCGGCCGTGCTGCTGGCGCTGGCGACTCCGTTCCTCGCCTGGCGCGCACCGGAGGTCGGCTTCCGCGTGGCCGCGAGCGTCGGGCTGCTGGGCCTGCTCGGTACGGGCCTCGCGTACGTCCTCTACTTCCGGCTGATCGGCGACCTGGGCGCGGCGACGGCGTCGGCGGTCAACTACGTGGTGCCGGTGTTCGCCGTGGTCATCGGGATCGTCCTGCTCGGCGAGCCGCTGACCTGGAACCTCGTCGCCGGCGGTGTCGTCGTCCTGGCCGGGGTGGCGTACGCCGAGAACCGGGTGCTGATCAGGACTCACCCCGGGGGCCGCAGGGCCGGGCCCACCTCGGCGAATGCAGCGCTCAGCGCCACCCGCCAGTCGCGCAACGGCGTGAGCCCCGCAGCCTGCCAGCGCTGCGTGCCCAACAC
>JAWWOL010000437.1:0-3245 GCA_033851695.1 Frankiales bacterium | reverse complement strand
CTGGGTGCCGGCGGTGTAGAGGTTTGAGGTGAACGTGCCGGTACCGTCGGTCAGGCTGACCTGGGACACGTTCGACAGCGGGTCGCTGCTGGACATGGAGACCGCGTCCTGGTCGGTGGTTGCCACGTCACCCTGCGCGTCGTACGCGGTGACCGTGCCGGACACCTGTCCGCCAGCGGTGAGGGATGCGGGAAAGGTGGTGACGACGAGGGTCTTGGCCGAGACGTCGTGGACGACCAGGGAGAAGTTCTGCGTCTCGGTGCCGATCGAGCTGGTGGAGGTGAACGTCAGGGGGAAGGTGCCCGCCTCGGTCGCCGATCCGGCCAGGGTCGCGGTGCCGTCACCGTTGTCGGTGAAGGTCACGCCGGCGGGCAGCGTGCCGTCCAAGGTCACGGTCGTCCCGGGTCCACCGGGAGCGCAGACGATGAACGGGCTGTCCTGCCCCTGGATGAACGTGGTGCTGGCGGCGCTCTGGAAGACCGGGTCGGCGGGGGCTGAGAGAGTCAGTGAGCCCGCAGAACCGTTGCCGATGATCGTGTAGTCGGACACGGCGTAGGACGAACCAGCCCCGCCGGACGAGGGCCAGTACGCGCCGAATGTGCCGCCACCGCCGCCCATGTAGCCGCCGCCACCACCGCCGGAGCCCGATCCGTCGCCGGCGTTTCCGCCGAGCTCACCGTTGCCGTCGTAGCCCGGGCCGGTCTCTCCGCCTCCTGCGCCGAGGCCAACGGTGCTGCTGCCTCCGGTCGCCGGGCTGGAGTAGTAGTTGTAGTCGTAGATAGATCCGTCCCCGCCGGTGAACACCCCCGAGGTGGTGGTCGCCGTTGCCGGCCCTGCGGCCCCGCCGTTCGTGTAGAGGCCGGCGCCGCCGCCGCCGCCGGCTGCGACCAGAACGCCGCCGTCGGAGGTAATGAATGTGGCACCGCCGCCACCGCTGCCGTAGGTGCTCCCATACCACCCGGTGACCGACCCACCGCTGGGCGACGTACCGGACAGTCCGCCGGTCCAGACGTCGCCGGACGTTCCGACCGCGTAGTCGAGCACTTCGCCGGGGGTGACGGACAGGGTCGTGGTCACAGTTGCCCCGCTGCCACCTGAAGCGTAGTCATTGCTCGAGGCGGCGGCACCTGAGGCCACCACGTCGACCGTGGTGGCGCCGGGCGGGACGACGTAGCTGCCCTGCGCGCCGGCGGCGTACGTTTGCGTCGGCTGCACGCAGTCAGTCGTGGGGGTGGCGCCCGCGGGGGCGGCGGCGAGGACGCCGAGTGCGGCGATGGTGCCGCTGGTCAGGGTCAGGGTCAGCATGGCGGCGACTGGTCGCCTCATACCGCTGCGGTGCTGGGACAAAGACGTCTCCGGAGTCGAGATTCTGAGCCAACGTGCCGGCCGGGATGGCGGCACGCTCGCGTCATCGGGGACGCGGGCTCGTACCTATCGACTGACCGCGGTCGCCCTTGAGCCCTTGATCGCAAACGCTTGCATCGCCACCGGCAGAGGCCGGGCGGTGCTTGGGAACAGGACGGCCTGTCCGGACGAGGGGTGACGCAAGGGTGGCCGGTCTCGGCGCCAAACTCTCGGTGCGGGACGCCGCGTGTCTCCGGTCGATCTCACCGCGGAGGTGCTGGGCAGCACGCACGGGCTCGACGATGATGCGCCGGTGGCCCTATGGACGCTGGCGGGCGTCAGTGATGAGTGTCAGGCAGGAGAGACGCCGCGCCTCTGCCGGGACCTGGCTCTCAGATCGCGACGTCCCCGCACAGGTGAACCGACACGCCAAGACGGTCAAAGAAGGCGGCCTTGGCAGTCAAAGCCTTCTGCGCGGTCTCAGAATCGGGGGCGTAGACAACCTGGACATGATTGGCCTTGTGCCGCGCCATGAATTGGTCGCGCGTGATCCCGTGGAGCACGACGTGCGCGATGGGCCATTCCGGGTTCGTCGACTGCCAGCGCCGTTCGGTCTCTTCGGCCGGCAGCTCGACGACCGTTGCCTGGCCGATGTCGAGGTGAAGGGATCCGTCAGCGATGTACAGCCGGGACCAGACGATCTCCCCCGGCCTGGAGACCCCCTTGATCGTGCTTCCGCCGGCAGGGAAGAAGACGGGGTTCTGACGCCAGCCCTGCGCGCCTTCGTACCCTCCGACCAGGTGTGACGCGGGGACCGACCCCGAGATCTCGTAGACCCAGACGAACCGGCCGTCGAACTCCTCGCCCCATCGCACGTCGTGCAACGTCGTCGCGGGATCGAGCCCCATCGCGGTCCAGATCCTGTTGGTCACGAGAGCGTCGACAGCGACGCCCTCGTCGACCTCGTTGAAGTTCGGGAGCGCCTTGCCGTCCCACAAGACGCGTGAGCCGTCGCGGTTGGTGACAGGCGGCCGGTGCACGTTGTTCAGCAGTCCCTCGGCCAGGTCGGAAGCCGGCGACAGCCCCTTGAGGCCCTGCTGGTACTGGATCCCGACTGCGTCGAGACCGAAGTCGTCGCTGATCCGCATGGCAGCGATGTACATCTTGTACTGCCAGCAGAGCTGTGCCTCGGTCAGCTCGGTGGCCTCGTCCTCGCCTGTCTTGAAGGTCATTCCAGCGGCCTTGAGCCAGTCGCCGACTGCTGCGGCGTCCGCTTCGCTGACGGTCTGCATCTCTGCCCACAAGCTGCTCTGCGACAGTCGTTCCTTGAAGATGCCGATCGGGTTGAGCAGCTCGTCGTCGATGATCGCGTTGTACATCCCCATGCAGCCCTCGTCGAAGACCCCGATGATTGCCTTTTCGGTCAGGAGCTGATCGGCAAGGGCCTGACCCAGGCGCGTCTCCTGATTGTCCGGGAGGGCAGGGAGAGGTCGCACATGAGAGTTGTCGTGCTCGATGGCCCCTGTCTCCAGCCACGAGCGGATGCCCGCCTGGAACCACTCGTCGGAGCCGTCGACCGTCCAGATGGTCGAGTACGAGGTGTTCATCTTGGTCAGGCCGGCATTCAGACCGAGCAGTCCCACCAGGCCGGGCCAGGCACCGGCGAAGTTCGCCACCGTGAGGATCGGGCCACCATGGGTGCGCAGCCCCGCGAGCACGTGGTGGCTGTACTGCCAGACCGCCTCAGCCACGATCAGGGGCGCCTCGTCGGGGATGGACTTGAAGACCTCGAGTCCCATGCGCTGGCTGCTGATGAAGCCGTGCTGCGTGACGGGGTCGACCGCGTTCGCGCGAACGACCTTCCAGCCGTTGGCCTCGAGTGCACGGGCGACCACGGACTC
>JAWWOL010000351.1:0-11871 GCA_033851695.1 Frankiales bacterium | reverse complement strand
GACACCGCCGACCGGATGGTGCTGATCTCGCGCTGGAGCGACCAGGGCGCCGCCCACGACTACGACGAGCGGCCGCCGTTCGGCCGGATGTTCGCCCGCACCCACGCCTGGGTGTTCGAGCAGCTGTAGCCCGGCCGGGCCGGACCGGCCGCCAGCGTGCGGCGGCTGGCACTCACCTTGACGGAGTGCTGATCTGCGGCCTAGTCTTTCGCATTGGCACTCAGCCCCAACGAGTGCCAGCAGTCCGAAGGGCTGACCCCCGCGACGGCGGCCCACCGGCGCTGCTCCCCGAACTTTTCCGGCTCCGTCCATTCCGCACGAGAAGGGGGAGGTCACGCATGACGACCACCGCCAGTGACACCCGGGTCGGCATCAAGCCGCTCGAGGACCGCATCGTCATCCAGGTGCTCGAGGCCGAGCAGACCACGGCTTCCGGCATCGTGATCCCTGACACCGCCAAGGAGAAGCCCCAGGAGGGCCGAGTCCTGGCCGTGGGCCCGGGTCGTTTCGAGGACGGCGCCCGCGTGCCGCTCGACGTCCAGGTCGGCGACAAGGTGATCTTCAGCAAGTACGGCGGCACCGAGGTCAAGCTGGCCGGCCAGGAGTACCTCGTCCTGTCTGCGCGCGACGTGCTCGCCATCGTCGAGAGCTGACCTCAGCTCGTCAGTGATCTCAGCTTCGAAGAACACGCCCTGGGCGCCCGAACCCGGGCCCCAGGGCGTTTTCCTTTCTGAACCACTCAGTCCCGAGAGGACCGTACCCACATGCCCAAGATCCTGGAGTTCTCCGGGGACGCCCGCCAGTCCCTCGAGCGCGGTGTCGACGCCCTGGCCAACGCCGTCAAGGTGACGCTCGGCCCGAAGGGCCGCAACGTCGTCATCGACAAGAAGTTCGGTGCGCCGACCATCACCAACGACGGCGTGACCATCGCCCGCGAGGTCGAGCTGACCGACCCGTACGAGAACATGGGCGCCCAGCTGGCCAAGGAGGTCGCCACCAAGACCAACGACGTCGCGGGTGACGGCACCACCACCGCGACCGTGCTGGCCCAGGCCATGGTCAAGGAAGGTCTGCGCAACGTCGCTGCCGGCGCGTCCCCGATCGGCCTGAAGAAGGGCATCGAGGCAGCAGTCGCCGCCGTCTCCACCGAGCTGCTGCGGGTCGCGAGCGAGGTGCAGACCCGTGAGGAGATCGCGCAGGTCGCCTCCATCTCCGCGCAGGACAAGGCGATCGGCGAACTGATCGCCGAGGCGTTCGAGAAGGTCGGCAAGGACGGCGTCATCACCGTCGAAGAGGCCAACACGATGGGCCTCGAGCTCGAGTTCACCGAGGGCCTGCAGTTCGACAAGGGCTACATCTCGCCCTACTTCGTCACCGACTCCGAGCGGATGGAGGCGGTCTTCGACAACCCGTACGTGCTCATCAACTCGGGCAAGATCTCCTCGGTCTCCGACCTGCTGCCGATCCTGGAGAAGGTCGTCGGAGCCGGCAAGTCGCTGGTCATCATCGCCGAGGACGTCGACGGCGAGGCGCTGTCGACCCTGGTGGTCAACAAGATCCGCGGCACCTTCAACGCCGTCGCGGTCAAGGCCCCCGGCTTCGGTGACCGCCGGAAGGCGATGCTCGAAGACATCGCCGTCCTCACCGGTGCCCAGGTCGTCGCGCCCGAGGTCGGGCTCAAGCTCGACCAGATCGGCCTCGAGGTGCTCGGCACCGCGCGCCGGGTGACCGTCACCAAGGACGACACGACGTTCGTCGACGGTGGCGGCGACGGTGCCGCGATCGCCGACCGGGTCCGCCAGATCAAGGCCGAGATCGAGAACACCGACTCGGACTGGGACCGCGAGAAGCTGCAGGAGCGGCTGGCCAAGCTCTCCGGCGGCGTCTGCGTCATCCGGGTCGGCGCGGCCACCGAGGTCGAGCTCAAGGAGCGCAAGCACCGTCTCGAGGACGCCATCTCGGCGACCCGCGCCGCGGTCGAGGAGGGCATCGTCTCCGGCGGTGGCTCCGCCCTCGTGCACGCCTCGGCCGTGCTCAACGACGGCCTCGGCCTGACCGGCGACGAGGCGACCGGTGTCGCGATCGTCCGCAAGGCCGTGGACGAGCCGCTGCGCTGGATCGCCGAGAACGCCGGCAAGGAAGGCTATGTCGTGGTTCAGAAGGTCCGCGACCTCGGCTTCGGCAACGGCTACAACGCCCAGACCGACGAGTACGGCGACCTGGTCGCCAGCGGCGTCGTCGACCCGGTCAAGGTCACCCGTTCCGCCGTCGTCAACGCGGCCTCCATCGCCGCGCTGGTCCTCACCACCGACGCGCTGGTCGCCGACAAGCCGGCGGACGCCGAGCCCGAGTCCAACGGTCACGGCCACGGTGGCCACGGCCACAGCCACTAGTACCACCCCGCACCACGTCCCGCCCATGACCAAGGCCCGTCCGGCGCACGCCGGGCGGGCCTTCGTCTGCCGGGGTGGCGGGACACCCGTACGGGCTAGCACAACACCCTCTGCCCGACCGATACACCAGCTGGCAAAGGAATTCCGGCACTGACCACCTCGGGGGGAGCACGATGAGTCCCGAGCCGATCACCCTCGCGCAGGCCGGGCGGCTGTGGCAGGCCGCCAGCCCGGTCAGCCCGGCCACCGGCCGGATCATCCCGTCGGTGACCGTGGCGGCGCCGCCCGCGCCCGAGCGGGTGGAGATCGCCACCGTTCGACAGCCTTCTGCCGCTGCCTACTTCGGACTGTTCCGGCCGTGTGAGTGCGGGCACTCCTCCGCCTGGCACGACGGCGCCTTCGGTGACGCGTGGCGGGCCGGTGAGCAGGTGCGTGGCGGGTGCGAGGCAGCGGTCGAGGACGGCAGCGCCGCGTCGTGCGCGTGCTCGCGGTTCCACGAGTCGGGCCGTTGACCTGACGGTTGGCACGGGTTCAGGCCGGGTGGGGATCCCAGCGCCCGGTGATGTGGGTCATCGGCATCCCCGATGCGGTGGACAGCTCGGAGTCCGGGCCGCAGCGGCACGCGCCACGGTAGGACCAGCCAGCGGGCACCCGCAGCCGGGCCCAGACGTCCTTGCCGGCAGGGTGCGGCGTGACGCCCCACTGGTCCGAGATCGCCTCGAGGATGATCAGCCCGCGTCCGGCCGCGACGCTGCCCGACGGTCCGTAGTGCAGGCCCGAGTGTCGCGGGTCGTCATTTTCTTCGTCTGTGCCGCGCAGCGCATCCAGGTCGGCGAGCAGGTCCTCGCGGTCCGGCAGCGCCCGCGGCGTACGGGGGTCGTAGTCCGTGACCGCGACCTCCGCCACGCCCTCGGCCACACTCAGGGTCACGACGATCGGAGTGCGGGCATGCAGGATCGCGTTGGTGACCAGCTCGGTGACCGCCAGCGTGATGTCGGGCACGAGCTGGGCGATCTCCCACCGGACCATCGTTTCGGTGACGAACCCCCGTGCCTGGGCCGCGGCGACCGGCTGGTCGGGCAGGCGCCTTTGCGCGACCCTGCACACGTCGGCACTCCCCTCGCGTCCGCGGCCCTGGACCGTTCCACTGCCCAACCTCGGCAGGAATAACCGACCGCCGCCGACCGGGTCAGTAGCCGGGGAACACCCGCCGCAGGTCGTCCAGCGTGACCAGGTCGGACACGAGGCTGACGGCGCCCGGGGTGCGGTCGGGGGTGAGCCGGCCGGAGGCCAGCCGCAGCCAGGCCTCGGTCGGCAGGGTCAGCGTGCCGTCGGGGGACTCGGGAACCTCGCCGAGGGTCACCGCATCGTCGATGGTCAACCCGAAGCTCCGTACGGGAGCCGTGGTCTCGACCAGCAGGGTGACCTTGCCCTCGATCGCATCGCCGTGGCCGACCCAGCCCAGCAGCGCGGCCATCCGGTCGACCAGCAGCGGCGCGGCCTCGTCCGCCACGGTGGCGGCCGGGTCCAGGGCGGCGCGGACGTCCCACGAGTGCAGGGCGAACTCGTTCAGCCGGAAGCCAGCGGCCGTGGCGACGTCGACCGGCTCGGGCAGGAAGCCGAGGTCGATCCGCAGGGTCTCGCGGGTCTGGGCATCGAGCGCTTCGTACGCCTCGACCAGGGTCTCGTCCATGCCGAGGAAGCCGGCCAGCCGGTCGACCGGGCTCATCGCGTTCCAGCGGTCCCAGACCTCGGTGTTGGGCACCGAGGGTGCCGCCGGGTCGAGGGCCCGCTTGAGCGCCCCCAGGCCGATCTCGGCCCCGCTGCCCAGATGGCTCAGCACCTGCGACAGGTCCCACGACGAGCAGCGGGAAGGGCCGGTCAGGTCGGCCTGTTCGAGGTCGGCCACGAGCACGACCAGCTCGTCGTGTCCGGAGCGAAGGGCGTCGATCGTGGCGTCGGCCGCTGAGCTCATCGTGTGGTCTCCTGCAGGAAGGTCGGGTGTCGTGACGGCGGCTGCCACCGTACGACGCGCGCGCCGGCCGCCGATCAGGAGGCCTCTGCGGTGTGCCGGCGTTGCCCGGCCAGGAGCTCCTCGCGGTCGGTTGCCGACATCCCGCCCCAGACGCCGTACGGCTCCTTGACCCGCAACGCGTGCTCGCCGCACGGCGCCTTCACCGGGCACGTCTCACAGACCGCCTTGGCCCTCGCCTCGTGGGTCGACCGGCGCCGCCCACGCTCGCCCTCGGGGTGGAAGAACGTCTCCGTGCCCAGGCCGGCACAGGCGGCGTGCTGCTGCCACTCCCAGTGCTCGGCGACCGGGCCGGGGAGGCGCGACAGATCACTCATGGCAGGTTCCGCCCTTCGTCGAGGCCAGGTCAGGGGCCTGACACCACCGTACGACCGCTTCAGAGGTTGTTCAACTAATCTCGCACCTTCGCCGGGTCCCGGAGTAGTTCGCCGGCCGGGCCGTTCCGGTTGTGGTCCGGGCGCCGGCACAGCATCATCGGCAAGGTGACACCCGCCACGCTCCCTCCTCCCGGAGACGTCGAGCCGGTTCCGGACAGTCCCAGGTTCACGGTCGCGGCGGTCGCCCGCAGGCTGGGGATCGCGCCGGCCACGCTCCGCACCTGGGACCGCCGCTACGGCCTCGGCCCTACCGATCACACGGCTGGCAAGCACCGTTTGTTCACCGAGCCCGACGTCGAGCGGCTGCAGCTGATGCGCCGGCTGACCCGCGAGGGCGTACCGCCGTCCGAGGCGGCCCGGCTGGTGGCCGCTGGTGAGCAAGCAACCGCGCCGGATCCGGTTCAAGCCCGGCCGCAGGCCGGAGGTGGCCGCGTGGTGGCCCTGCCCGGCGGCAGTCCCGATGTACGCGGGCTGGCCCGGGCGGCGATGTCCCTCGACTCGGCGACGGTCACCGCCACGGTGCGGCGGTCCTTGCGCGAGGTCGGGGTGGCCGGCACCTGGCACGGCCTGGTCGGGCCGGTGCTGGGCGGCGTCGGCGAGCGCTGGGAGGCCACCGGCGAGGGGGTGGAGGTCGAGCACCTGCTGGCCGAGTGCACGCTCGTCGCCCTGCGGACCACGCCGTTGCCCGAGCCGCGTGGGGCTGCCCATGTTCTGCTGGCCTGCGCGCCGGACGACTACCACGCGTTGCCGCTGCACGTGCTGGCCGCCGCGCTCGCCGAGCGGGGGATCGCCAGCCGCAACCTGGGCGGTGCGGTCCCCCGTGACGCGCTGGCCGGCGCCGTGCGCCGCGTCGGGCCGGCCGTGCTGTTCCTCTGGTCCTCCTTGCGGGTGACCGGCGACCCGGCCCAGCTGGCGGACGTACCGGTCACGGCTCCCGCGGCGTCGATCCTGCTCGGGGGTGCCGGGTGGTGGCTCGAAGACCTTCCCGCCCGGGTCGCGTACAGCAGGGACGTGCCGCACGCGGTCGAGCAGGTGCAGCACCGGCTCGGCCTCTAGCCGGGTTGCCGGTCGCGATCTTGTCCAGCGGATAGCCTTCGCCCTACGGGTCGGGCTGCCGATAAGGCACCAGGCAGGCAGGCAGACAGCCGGCAGGCACCGTACGGAGCAGAAGCCACGGAGGCGGCGTGAACGCAGATGCCCAGGGCTCGGCCGATCTGGCCGGGCTGCTCGCGACCGGCGAGCGTGCCGCTTTCCACGGCCGGCCGGCCGACGCGATCAGCGCGCTCGAGCAGGCCGTGGTCCTGGCACAGAAGCAGGGCCGCAGGGCTGAGGTGACGGCGGCAGCCTGGCTGCTGGGCGTCGCGCTCGGCGCCGGGGGCCGCTACGGCGGTGCGCTCATGGTGCTGTCCCCGCTGATCGACGGCGGTGAGTCGCCCGGCATGCCCGCCGACCAGCGGCTCTTCTCCGCCCTCGCGGCCGCGACGGTCGCGTCCGTACACCGTCAGCTCGGCCGGCACACGGCCGCCCGTGAGACCGACCTGCGCGGACTTGCCCTGACCGACGGTACGGGCGAGGCGGCGTTCGACTGCCGGCTCGGCCTGGCGGCCGACGCCGTTGGCCTTGGGGACGTCGCGGCAGCGGCCAACGAGCTCGCCGAGGCGGCCAAGCTGGTGCCGGGGCGTGACGACTGGTGGCGGCAGCGGGTCCGGCTGGACTGGGTACGCGCTGAGGTGGCGATGCTCGAGGGCAACGCCACGCAGGCGGTCGAGTCGGCGGAGGCGGCGGTCGCGGGTGCGGAGGAGGCGCGCGCTCCACGGCACGTCGCCAAGGGCCTGCTGTTCCTCGGCGTGGCCCAGCTGCACACCGGCTCGGCCGAGGCGACCGGGACCCTGCGCCGCGCCGCCACCCTGGCCGAGGGCCTGGCGACGTTGCCGCTGGTCTGGCCGGCCCGGGCCCTGCTCGGTGCGCTGCTCGCCGACACCGACCCGGACGAGAGCGACCGCAGCCTCTCTGCCGCCCGCAACGCCGTGCTCGCGATCGCCGGCGACCTGCCGCCGAACGTGCGCGAGGAGTGGCTCAGCCGGCCCGACATCGCCGAGCTTCTGGGGGCCTGACCAGCCGCGATTCGGTCGTCGCCGGATTGGTCCGGACTTTTCGGCCGGAACGCTCACCCTGACCCCTCCTCGTGCCGATGCCTGTCGGGAAGACAAGCGGCTGGCGATCCTGGAGGTGAGTGATGGGCAGCGGTCCCGACGGCTTTGCCGTGCTCGCCGGCTTCGTCCGGCAGCTCGCCTGCGGCGGCGACCGCCGGATGGACTCCGCGCTGCAGGTGCTCGCCGATGCGCTGTCCGTCCGGGCGACGCTGACCCTGCGCGAAGCCGGTCGCCGGCGGACAGGCGCCGTCATCGCCACCTCCGCCCTGACCCTCGTGCCCGCGCAGCCGCGGCCGGCGACCGCGCTGCTGGACATCCCGCTGCGGCAGGATGGCCGGCTCGCAGCGGCGCTGTGCGTCGTGGCCGACGCCGGACTGGACTCTGCCGACCTGTTCCTGCTCAGCGCGGCGGCCGACGCGCTCACCCTCGCCATCGCCACCGTCCTGCCCGCGCTCGACGCCGAACGCCAGGTGCTCGAGATCGACGAGGAGCGCTCCGACGTGGCGGCTGCCCTCGGTGACGGCCCCCTGCCAGCGCTGGTCGCCGCGCTCTACCTCTGCGAGACCTCACCCGAGCCGTCCCCGGCGACCCAGCACGTCCGGTCGGCCCTGGACGAGCTGCGCCGGGTCGAGAGCTCGCTGGCCGGCGGAAGCCTTGCCGGGGACCTCGCGGTCTCCGTACGGGCAGCCGTCGCGGCCAGTCGGCGTGCGGGTGTCGACGTCCGGCTGGACCTGTCCGCCCGGCTGCTGCCCTGCTCGCCGGTGCACGCGGTCACGGCCTACCACGTGGTGCTCGCGGCCCTGGCCGGGGTGCGTACGTCGGCCCGGGTCACCGTCGCCGTTCCGCAGACCGCAGGGGACGACACCGGAGCGCTCGCTCTCACCGTCACCGGCGCCGAAGATCCGCACGACACCGGCGCACTGGCGCGCTGGTCCCGCCGTGCGGCCGCACTCGACGGTCGTCTCGACCGCCATCTGGATGGAGTCACGTTGGTGCTGCCCTGGAGCTCCGCCCGTACGACCCGAGACGGGTCCTCAGCAGCGGCGCAGGTCCGCACTCTCGAGGTAGCGCGATGACCACGGTCCTGATCTGTGACGACTTCCGGCCGATCCGCGAGGGTCTTCGCCGCAACGTCGCCACGGTCCCCGGCGTCGACCGGGTCGAGACCGTCGACACGGCCGAGGAGCTGCTCTCGCGCTACCCGGTCGAGAAGCCCGGCCTGGTCCTGATGTCGATGCAGCTGTCGGGTCTCGGCGCGTCCGAGGCCACCCGGCGCCTGGTGCGCGAGCACCCGGAGGCCAACGTGATCGTGATGGCGCAGGGCGACGACCGTGACTCGGTCGTGCAGGCGATCGCCGGGGGCGCCCGCGGCTTCCTCCAGCGAGACGTCTCCCGCGAGGAGCTGTGCGCTGCCGTGGCGCATGCTCTCGCCGGCGCAGACCTGCTGCTGGCCGGGATCCCCACGCCGCGCACCGTACGGGAGCCGGCGCCTGAAGGCGCGCCGGACCTGACCGAACGCGAGCTGCAGGTTCTCCGGGGCATGAGCGAGGGCAAGAGCAACGGCGAGATCGGACGGGAGCTGTACCTGTCCGAGGACACGGTGAAGACTCACGCCCGCCGGCTGTTCCGCAAGCTCGGGGTCAACGACCGCGCCCAGGCCGTTGCACTCGGCTTCCGGCGGGGTCTGGTCCACTAGGCCGCACCGGCCGGACCGGTCGCCCCGTACCCTCGGACACGGCGGTTGCCGCAACGAGCGAGGACGGAGGTGCCGGTGGACCAGCGTCCCGAGGTCTCCCTCGACCCGCCCCCTGAGCTCACCGTCGTCACCTCTGTAACGCCCTCCTCGAGGGCTGCGATGACTGCACCAGAGGATCATGGCAAGGCTCTGCTGAGCCGGGCCGTTGCCGGTGACCGCGAGGCCGCCGGCGAGCTTCTCACCCAGGTGCGTCCGTCGTTGGTCCGCTACTGCCGGGCCAGACTCGGCCGGGCGCACGGCTCGTACGAAGCGGCCGACGACGTCGCCCAGGAGGTCTTGCTCGCCGTGCTCACCGCGCTGCCCCGCTACCGTGACGAGGGCCGGCCGTTCGCCGCTTTCGTCTATGGCGTGGCCGCGCACAAGGTCGCCGACCACCACCGCGCCGCCGTACGCCGGCCGTTGCCGGTCGCGGACCTGCCCGACTGCGCAGATGGTGCGCTGGGGCCCGAAGACCTCGCGATGCGGGCCGCTGACGCCGACCGGGCGCGGGCCCTGGTCGACCTGCTCCCGGAGCCCCAGCGAGAGCTGATCCTGCTCCGCGTGGCGGCCGGCCTGTCGGCCGAGGAGACCGGAGCAGTGCTGGGGATGTCCGCCGGCGCCGTACGGGTGGCCCAGCACCGGGCGCTGGCCAAGCTGCGCGGCCTCGCGGCGGGAGGCGCGCCGTGACCGACCTGCACGATGTCGGCAGCACCGGCTCCGGCGAGCCGGGGATCTGGGCCTCGGACGCGCTGCTCGACGTGCTCGGGACGGGGTCCTCCGTCGAGGACGACCGCACCGTGGCCCTGCTCGCGGCCCTGGTCGCTGACGTCTCCGCCGACCCGCTACCGGCGCTGCCCGACCTGGCTCGCCCCCGCAAGCGCCGCCGACTGGCACCTCGTACGGGCGTCGCCGCCGGTGCGGTGATCGCCGTCCTGTCCACGGGCGGTGTCGCCGCCGCCAGCGTCAACGCCGGGCCCACGAGCGCCCTGTTCCCGCTGCACCGCGTGCTCACCGGCCAGCCGCAGCTCGACGGCTCGCAGCGGCAGGCGCTCGAGGTCAAGGACAAGCTGGCCTCCGCCGCCAAGGCGCTGGCGGCCGGCAAGTTCACCCGGGCGCAGCAGGATGTCCAGTCGGCCGGGGACCGGCTGCCCAAGGTCGCCGAGAGCGACGGCCAACACGCGCTGGCCGCCGAGTGGACAGCGCTCAACCGGCAGGTCAAGGCCCAGGTCACCGACGCGCCGCGGACCACTGCGCCGGTCAAGCCGACCTCGATCCCGACTCCGGCGCGCACCGCGGCGACGGTGAGCCCGAAGACCCTGGTCACGTCCTCTGGCCCCGGCGGTGCGACGCCGACGCCGGAGACCCGGTTGACCAGCCCCGCTCCTGTGACCACCCCGACGCCCACGGTCAGCCCGTCGCCGAGCGATCCCGGGCGCACGACCTCGTCGACGCCGACCCCGAGCAGCACGCCCAGCACTCAGCACCACGAGCCGGGCAAGGGTGGCGGCAAGGGCGGGTCGACTGGACCGGTCGCGCCCGGATCGCCGCCGGCACCCAGCTTTGCCCCGCCGACCTCTGCGCCGGTCACCGTCCCGCTCGTGCCGTCGGCTATGCCGTCTGTGCCCTCCGTGCCTGCCAGCGTCCCGCCGGTGAGCTCGGCCGCGGCTTCCTCACCCGCGTCCTAGAGGTTGTGCGGCCGCCGGGACTAGTGCTGCCGGTCCCTGGGGGGCGCCCCGGCGCCCCGGGAGAACCCTGCGCCGGCCCCGAACGCCAGCGCGGCGTAGCCGACGATGTCCGCGACCTCGCGGTCCACGATGGCCGCCGAGAGCAGCCACGCCGGCACGGCGATGCCGATGGCCCAGGCCACGGCGGTGAGACAGCGCCGGACGAGCCGACGGTCGGAAAGGCTCGGCATCCATGGACCGCCCGAATGGGTTCGTGGGTGCGGGTCCGCCGAGGGGGGTCGCAGTCAGCGGACCCGCGCAGCCGAAAACTACTCCCTACCCGCGGTGTGCCGACGTCGCTCTCACGCTGCCATCACACTGCCGGCCACCCTGGTGCGGCCACGGGCTGGTGGAGTGCAGGTCCGCTCACAGGTCGCGCAGCCGGCTGGCGTCCACCCGCCCCGCCCAGCGCGCGGAGGTCAGGGCGGCGATCGCGCCCGTGACGCCGACGGTCGCGAACAACCCGGCCAGCAGGGCCCCCGGAACTGCCAGGTGCTGCGGCGGCGGGTCGAAGATCCCGTTGAGCACCTTGACCAGGGCGTAGGCCACCACCGCGCCGGTCGTCAGCCCGCCGATACTTCCGGCGACGATGACCGCGCGGGCCTCGGTCCACAGGAAGCCGGCCCGCTGGCCGGGGCTGGCCCCGAGGACGGCAAGCGCGACCAGCGATCGCCGCCGCTGTGCGGCCCCGACGACCAGGACCAGCCCGGCACTCGCACCCGCCAGCAGCAGGCCGAATGCAAGCGTGAGCGCTGCTAGTCCGGACAGACTGCCGGCGGCCAGGCCCGAGGCGGACGGAACGGCGACCCGCGGGGCGGTGATGTCGTTGACCAGGGCGCCGGCTGGAGCCTTGATCAGGGCCGCGACGCCGGCTGGCCGGGCCGTCCTGACCAGCAGTGTCTGGACGCCGGAGCGTCCGGTCATCGCCGCCACGTACGAACGGTTGGCGACGATGAAGCTGTCCAGCGGGGCTGTCGCGAACTCGGTGACCACGCCGACGACGTGGAACTGCACGCTCTGGTAGGCACCAGCGGCGTTCTTCAGGCGCAGCCGGATCGCGTCGCCGGTACGGAGCTGGTAGTCGTGCAGGGTCTCCTGTGACAGCAGCGCCCCGTCGGGCGTCGCGGCCAGCCGCGCCATCGTCGTGGTTACGGAGCTGCCGGGTGTGAAGGCATTCTGGAGCGGGGCCGCGCGTCCCACGGTGGCGGCGTCGACCGCGTAGAGGTCCTGCAGGTCGGTGCCGACGTAGGCCAGCCGGTGGGCCACCTGCTCGACGTCCTGGACGCCGGCCACGTGGGCGATCGCGGGACTGAGAGTGCTGGTGCTGTCGGGCGGCAAGGTGACCGCGACATCGGAGCCGACCGTGAGCGCGACGTCGAGGCGGGCCTGCCTGTCGTACGTGGTCGTGAAGACGCCGGCAGCCGTGGTGACGGCGACGGCCACGGCGAGCCCGGTGG
>JAWWOL010000439.1:0-7608 GCA_033851695.1 Frankiales bacterium | reverse complement strand
CGCCGGCAACCTGCTCGGCATGTTGCTCGTCGCCGACACCAAGCCACGCGACTGGACCGCTGACAACCTTGAGGTGCTCGCGGCGCTGGCTGACCTGGCGGCGAGCAAGGTCAGCCTCCGAGGTGCGGTCAGGCGCGCGGACGAGACGGCCGCCCTGTTGCAGCACAGCATGTTGACAGACCTGCCGCACGTCAGTCACATCCAGCTGGTTGCCCGCTACCTGCCGGCGCTGGACAGCGCGCAGGTCGGCGGTGACTGGTACGACGCCTTCGTGCTCCCTGACGGGGTCACCGCTCTGGTCATCGGCGACGTCGCCGGTCACGACATGCCGGCCGCCGCCCAGATGGGTCAGCTCCGCAACCTGCTGCGCGGCATCGCCTGGCACACCAATCCCGCGCCGCACGCCGTACTCGCCGCGTTGGACACCACGGCGCACGGCCTGGGCGTCACCGATCTGGCCACCGCCGTCTACGGGCGGATCGAGGCGACCCATCCTGGTCGGTGGCAGCTCCGCTGGGCCAATGCCGGCCACCCACCACCGTTGCTGATCACCGCGGAGGGTCAGATCTGCTACCTCGACGATCCCTCGGGTGTCCTGTTGGCCTTCGGAGACTCCGAGCACACGGACGGCGCCGTCGCCCTTCCGCCGCTGTCCACGCTGTTGCTCTACACCGATGGACTTGTCGAGTCCCGCCACCGCGACCTCGACCACGGGCTGAACCGGCTCCGGACCGTCGCTGCAGAGGCCTCCTCATGGACCCTGGAGGCATTCTGTGACCACGTCCTCGGCGAGCTGGCCCGCGACCACAACGAGGACGATGTGACCCTGCTCGCGGTGCGGGTCCCGCGCCACCACAGCAACGGCCGGGTCAGCTGGACCCCCGACCAGCCGGTCAGCGGCGAGTGAGCAGCAGGTCCTGAACAGCCATGGCGGCATTGTGACCGCCTATGCCGCTGACCGCTCCGCCGCGCCGCGCACCCGAACCCCCGATGAACACGCGCGGCAGGTGCGTCTCGACGCCCCACGCGCCCACCTCGGCGTCGGCCTCGGCCCACGGCCAGGCGAGGTCGCCGTGGAAGATGTTTCCGCCCGGCATGGCCAGGTCGGCCTGCAGGTCGTACGGCGTGTGGATCTCGATGCACGGCGAGCCGTCGGGTGCTCGTAGCAGGCAGTCCTCGAGCGGCTCGCTGAGCACCGACTGCAGGGAGCTCAGCGCCGCGTCCAGGGCGAGCCGCGCCGACGCTGCGGGATCGGACGAGAAGAGCGCCGGCGGCGTGTGCAGGCCGAACAGGGTCAGCGTGTGCGCGCCTGCCCCGGCCAGCTCGGGACCGAGGATCGACGGGTCGGTGAGCGTGTGGCAGTAGACCTCGCACGGCAGCGGGTCCGGAAGCCCGGAGCCGGCCGAGTCGAAGGCCTGGTCGAGCTGGCTCATCCGCTCGTTGACGTGCAAGGTGCCGGCGAAGGCGAGCCGCGGGTCGACGCCGCTCCGAAGCCGCGGCAGCCGGGAGACGACCATGTTGACCTTGACCTGCGACCCCGGTGCCGTCGCACGCACCGGCTCCGATCCGAGCAGGCGGTCCAGGACGGCCGGCGCCGCGGTGCAGATCAGCGCGGCGGCGGTGTGCGTCCGTCCGGCCGTCCTCGCCACCACCGTCCGCCCGTCGGTGTCGATGGACGTGACCGCCGCGCCGGCGTCGAGCTGGACCCCGGCCGCCCGGGCAGCGGACTCCAGCTGCGCGGTCAGGGCCCCCATGCCGCCGACCGGCACGTCCCAGTCCCCCGTCCCGTTGCCGATGACGTGGTAGAGGAAGCAACGGTTCTGCCGCAAGGAGGCCTCGTCGGACCTGGCCAGGGTGCCGATCAGCCCGTCGGTGAGCACGAGCCCGCGTACGAGGTCCGACGTGAACGTCTGCTGCAGCCGCGGCCCGATCGGTGCCTGCGTGATCAGTGACCAGGCCTCCTCGCCCATCCGGTCACGCAGGTCCTGCGCGGCCAGCAGCGGCGAGAGCAGGGTCGGGGCGACGGCGGCCGCGGCGCGCCGAACGACGTGCTGCCAGGCAATCCACCGGTCGTACTCGCCCGGGTCGCCGGTCACCTCGTCGAACGAGCGGCGGGTCGCGTCGGCGTCGTCGCTGATCACCAGGGCCCGCTCTCCGTCCGGCGAGCAGGAGCCCACGACCCGGCGGCGCAGCTCGAGGTCGATGCCCAGCTCGGCCAGCAGCGTCCGCGGGAAGAGCGAGACAAGGTAGGAATAGCGGCTCAGCTTGGCATCGACATCGAACGGACGGCCCGAGATCGCCGCGCCACCCCACGACGCGCCGCGTTCGAGGACTCGCACCGACAAGCCGGTCCGGGCCAGCAACGTGGCGGCGACCAGTGCGTTGTGGCCGCCGCCGACCACGATGACGTCCTGCTCCACCGCCATGCGGGCCATCCTGCTAGAGGTCCCGCGGGACGGCTCGCTCGGCCGGTCCGACGTACTTGCTCAACGGCCTGATCAGGGCGTTTGCCTGCTGCTGCTCGATGATGTGCGCCGTCCACCCGGTGATGCGACTCAGCACGAAGAGCGGCGTGAACATCGGGACGTCGAAGCCCATCAGGTAGTAGACCGGTCCGGTCGGGAAGTCCAGGTTGGGGTGAATGTTCTTCTCGGCCAACATGGCTTCCTGCACGGCCACGGACAGGGCCAACAGCTTGTCCGCCCCCAGCAGCGTGGCGACCCGCTCGAGTGACGCCGTCATGGTCGGCACCCGCGAGTCCCCGTGCTTGTAGACCCGGTGCCCGAACCCCATGATCTTGGCCTTGCGGGCGAGGGCGTCGTGGATCCACTGCACCGCCGCCGCCGGCTGCTCGATCTCGAGCAGCATGTACATCACGGCCTCGTTCGCCCCGCCGTGCAACGGTCCCTTCAGCGCACCCACCGCAGCGGTGACGGCGCTGTAGAGGTCGGACTCGGTGGAGGTGACGACCCGGGCCGTGAAGGTCGAGGCGTTGAAGCCGTGCTCGGCATAGAGCACGAGTGAGACCTCGAAAGCCTTGACGATCTCCGGATCGGGTACGGAGCCGAAGCACATGTGCAGGAAGTTGGCGGCGAAGCCGAGCTCCGGGTCGGGCTCGATGCGCGACTCGCCGCGACGGCGCCTCTGGTCGAAGGCCACGATCGACGGCAGCTTTGCCATCAGGCTCAGCGAGCGACCCAGGTTGGCCGGCACGCCGGCATCAGCCAGGGTCGGGTCACCCGCGCCGATGAGGCTGACCGCGGTGCGTACGACGTCCATCGGGTGGCAGTCGACGGGCAGAGTCCCCAGCACGTCGAAGATCTCGTCATCGACGAGCCGCAACCCACGCTCGTCCCGTACGAAGTCCTGAAGCTGTTGGGAGGTCGGCAGCTCGGCGTTCCAGATCAGGTAGGCGACCTCCTCGAAGCTGCAGGACGCGGCCAGCTGCTGCACCGGGTAGCCCCGGTAGGTCAGCGAGTTGGTCTCGGCGTTGACCATCGACACCGCGGTGGTGTCGACGACCACCCCGGCCAGTCCCTTGAAGACGTCCGGATCGCCAGCCATGACAGTCCTTCCCGTGCTGCTAGAGACGGAAGTTGACGATGTCGGAGTCGAAGGCCGAGTAGTCGTCGTAGCGCAACAGCTCGTACAACCGCTTGCGGGTCTGCATCTTCGGCACGACCGACTCCTGGCTGCCCTCGGCCAGAATCGTCCGCAGTCCATCCTCGATCGCCTGCATGGCGAGCCGGAGCAGGGTCACCGGATAGATCACCAGGTTGACGCCGAGCGATTCGAGCGTCGTCGCCGACAACAGCTTGGACTTGCCGAACTCGGTCATGTTGGCCAGCAACGGGACGTCGACGGCCGCCCGGAACGCCTCGAACTCGCCCTCGTCGGCAAGCGCTTCCGGGAAGATCATGTCGGCACCGGCGGCGACGTAGCCGCGGGCCCGCTCGATCGCCGCGTCCAGTCCTTCGACTGCCCTGGCATCGGTCCGGGCGCAGATGACGAAGTTGGGGTCTCGTCGGGCGGAGGTCGCCGCTCGGATCCGCTGGACCATCTCCTCGGCCGGCACCACGGTCTTGCCCTCCAGGTGGCCACAGCGCTTGGGGTTGACCTGGTCCTCGAGGTGGCAGCCGGCGAGCCCTCGCGCCTCCAGCGTCTGGATGGTGCGCGCGACGTTCATCGGCTCGCCGAAGCCGGTGTCCGCGTCGATGAAGGTGGGCAGGTCGGTGGCGCCGGCAATCTGCTCACCGCGGTCGGCGACCTCGCTCAGCGTCGTGAGCCCGATGTCCGGCAGCGCGAGGTCGGCCGACAGAGCAGCGCCCGAGACGTAGCAGCCGTCGAAGCCGAGCTCCTCGATGAGCACGGCGGTGAGCGGGCTGATCGCGCCGGGGAACCGCAGCAGACGCCCGCTCCCCAGCAGCTCGCGGAAATTGACCCGGCGCTGCGCCGCCGAGACCTGCAGACCGGGTCTCACAACAGGCCTTCCTTCGGGTGCAGCCCCACCAGGTGCTCCGGGGCGAAACGGGGAAACAGGTCAGCGAGATCCGCCGCGCCAAGCCGCGAAAGTCGTTGCGCAGCCGAGAGAAAGCGCTGCTGATCGACGTCATGCACGATGCCCTGGGCAAGGGTGCGGAACTTGTTGACGTACTGCTCGCGCGCGAACGGTCGCGCCCCCAGCGGATGCGCGTCGGCCACGGCCAGCGAGTCCTCGATGACCGTGCCGTCGTCGAGAGTGATGACGAGCCGCCCACCGAAGGCCCGCTGCCGCGGGTCCGCCAGGTGGTAGCGGCGGGTCCACTCGGGATCCTCGCAGGTGCTGATCTTGTGCCACAACGCCACGGTGCTCGGCCGGGTGGCGCGCTCGCGGGTGTACGAGGCCTCGTGGTGCCAGGCGCCGTCCTCGAGGGCGACGGCGACGATGTACATCAGCGAGTGGTCCAGCGTCTCGCGGCTCGCCTGGGGATCCAGCTTCTGCGGGTCCTCAGCCCCCGTGCCGATCACGTAGTGCGTGTGGTGGCTGGTGTGGATAACGATCGAGCGCACGTCGGCGAGGTTGCCGACCCGGCCACGGAGCCGCAGGGCGAGGTCGATGAGCGCCTGGCTCTGGTACTCCGCGGAGTATTCCTTCGTGTACGACGCCAGGATCGCCCGCTTCGACTCGCCCTTGTCGGGCAGCGGCACCGTGTAGCGCGCCCCCGGCCCGTCCAGCAGCTGGGCGATCACGCCGTCGGTGCCCTCGTAGATCGGCGACGGCGAGGTCTCGCCGCGCATCGCCCGGTCGACCGCCTCGATCGCCACCTTGCCGGCAAAGGCAGGCGCGTAGGCCTTCCAGCTGGAGATCTCGCCCTTGCGCGACTGCCGGGTGGCCGTCGTCGTGTGCAGCGCCTGCTGGATCGCCTGGTAGACGGTCTCGGTGGGCAGCCGCAGCATCGCGCCGATGCCTGCCGCGACCGAAGGCCCGAGGTGAGCGACGTGGTCGATCTTGTGCGCGTGCAGGGAGATCCCGGTGGTGAGGTCGATCTGCACCTCGTACGCGGCAGCGAGACCGCGGACCACGTCGTCTCCTGACACACCGCGGTGCTGGGCGACGGCGAGGATCGGCGGGATGTTGTCGCCCGGGTGGGAGTAGTCCGCGGCCAGGAACGTGTCGTGGAAGTCGAGCTCGCGCACCGCGACCGCGTTGGCCCACGCCGCCCACTCGGCCGAGAACCGGCCAACTGCCCCGAAGACGCTCGCGCCGGGTTCGGCCGGGTGCCGCAGCGCCTGCGCTCGGGCGTTCACGACAGGTGTCCGCCGTACGGAGGCGACGGCCACTCCGGCGTTGTCGATGACCCGGTTGACGATCATCTCGGTGACGTCGTCGTCGACCTCGACCGGATCGGTCGCGACCGCCGCCAGCCGCCAGGCCAGCTGGTCCTCGGTCGCCAGCCGTCGCCCCGCCGGCTGAACCTCGACGACGTGCTCGATCACGCGGCCCGTACCTCCAGCTCGGTCAAGCTCGGGACGACCAGCATGTCACCCGTTCGTCTCAGTATTCCCCGCCCCGGCCCGGTGCCAGAATGGCGGAGTCAACGGCGACAGTACGGAGGGCTCATGGACAAGGTGATCGGCTCGGCCGAGGAGGCGCTCGGCGACGTTCGGGACGGTGCCTCCATCGCCCTCGGCGGCTTCGGGCTCTGCGGCATCCCGACCGTGCTGATCGACGCGCTGCTGGCCCAGGGCGCGACCGACCTCGAGACGGTGAGCAACAACTGCGGCGTCGACGGGATCGGGCTCGGCGTCCTGCTGGAGGCGGGCCGGATCCGCCGCCACACCGGCTCCTACGTCGGGGAGAACAAGGAGTACGCGCGCCTCTATCTCAGCGGAGAGCTCGAGGTGGAGTTCACGCCGCAGGGCACCTTGGCGGAGCGGCTGCGCGCCGGCGGGGCGGGGATCCCGGCCTTCTACACCCCGGCCGGCATCGGCACGCAGGTCGCCGAGGGCGGACTCCCCCGCCGCTATGGTCCTGACGGCTCGGTTGCCGTGCTCAGCGAGCCGAAAGAGGTCCGCGAGTTCGACGGCACGTCGTACGTGCTCGAGCGGGGCATCGTCACCGACTTCGCACTTGTCCATGCGTGGAAGGGCGACCGGCACGGCAATCTCGTCTATCGCAAGACGGCGCGCAACTTCAACCCGCTCTGCGCGGCAGCCGGCCGGATCACCATCGCCGAGGTCGAGGTCCTGGTCCAGCCCGGTGAGCTCGACCCGGACCGCATCGACACGCCGGGCATCTTCGTGCAGCGAGTCGTGCACGCCCCTGCCGCGGTCAAGCACATCGAGCGCCGCACCGTCACGGCGGGTGCCTCATGACATTCTCCCGGGACGACCTCGCGGCACGGGTTGCTCTCGAGCTGCGCGACGGCCAGTACGTCAACCTCGGCATCGGCATGCCGACGCTGGTGTCCAACTTCCTGCCGCCCGGAGTCACCGTGGTGCTGCAGAGCGAGAACGGCATCCTCGGCACCGGCCCCTACCCGTTCGACGAGGACGTCGACGCCGACCTCATCAATGCCGGCAAGGAGACGGTGACCGTCCTGCCGGGCGCGAGCTTCTTCGACTCCGCTGCCTCGTTCGGGATGATCCGCGGTGGCCACATCGACGTGGCGGTGCTCGGGGCGATGCAGGTCAGCAGCCGCGGCGACCTGGCCAACTGGATGATCCCCGGCAAGATGGTCAAGGGTATGGGCGGCGCGATGGATCTCGTCCACGGCGCCAAGCGGGTGATCGCGATGATGGAGCACCGGTCACGGGACGGTGCACCGAAGATCCTCGACGAGTGCACACTTCCCTTGACTGGCAAGGGATGCGTCGACCGCATCATCACCGACCTGGCCGTCCTCGATGTGACGCCCGATGGCTTGCTGCTGCGTCAGACCGCCCCCGGCGTCTCGGTCGACGAGGTCATCGCGTCCACGGGGGCCACCGTAACGGTCGCGTTGGAGGGCTGAACCATGGCATTGGGCAACGGCTCGGTGATCGTCGGCGGTGCGCGCACGCCCATCGGACGGCTGCTCGGCGGGCTGTCCGCGTTGTCGGGGGTCGAGCTCGGCGGCATCGCGATCC
>JAWWOL010000292.1:0-2903 GCA_033851695.1 Frankiales bacterium | reverse complement strand
GGCCCAGGGCTGGTACCTCGCCCGCCCGATGGAGGCGACCGCCGCGACGGCCTGGCTGCTCAACCGGATGGCGCTGTGCTCGGACGATCTCGGCGACGTCCAGGCCGAGGTCACTGCCTGAGCGGTGACCGAGTCAGTCGCGCACGGACGACCGGCTGGTGACTACCTCCTGCAGTGACTCTGCGTTGCCCGCCCCGAGCGGGCAACGCAGAGTCTCCACAACAGGACTCCTCACCGCTGGGCATCTGTGGTCGAGCCGCTGACCCGGTCCGGACGGCCGACGAGGCGTCCGCCGTGGGAGCACGGACTGAGCCGGGGCGGCGGGAGACCCTAGACTGGCCTGCGTCCAACAAGTCGGCCCTGGGGAGTGGCATTGGCGTCCATCACCCGCGCGGAGGTCTCCCACCTCGCGCGGCTCGCGCGGCTGGCGTTGACCGACGACGAGCTCGACCGGTTCGCGGGGCAGCTCGATGTCATCCTCGCCTCGGTCGCCACGGTGAGCGAGGTCGCCGCCGACGACATCCCGCCGACCTCGCACTCCGTGCCGCTGACCAACGTCTTCCGGCCCGACCTCGTGCAGCCGTCGCTTTCCGCGGAGGACGCCCTGTCCCAGGCCCCTGCCGCCGAGGACCAGCGCTTCCGGGTCCCGCGGATGCTGGACGAGGAGGCCTGAGATGACGGACGTGACCACGTGGACCGCTGCCCGTACGGCTGAGTCCATCTCCTCCGGCGAGGTCTCCGCCGTCGAGGTGACCCAGGCCCACCTCGACCGGATCGCCGCCGTCGACGGCAAGGTCCACGCCTACCTCCACGTCGACACCGACGGGGCCCTCGCCTCAGCGGCGGCCGTCGATGCACGGCGCGGGTCGGGCGAGACGCTGGGACCCCTCGCCGGCGTACCACTGGCTTTGAAGGATGTCCTTGCCCAGCAGGGGATCCCGACCACCTGCGGGTCAAAGATCCTCGAGGGCTGGCGACCCCCTTACGACGCGACCGTGGTGTCCAAGCTCAAGGCTGCCGGCGTCGTCATCCTCGGCAAGACCAACATGGACGAGTTCGCCATGGGCAGCTCGACCGAGAACTCCGCGTACGGGCCGACCCGCAACCCGTGGTCGCTCGACCGGATCCCCGGTGGCTCCGGCGGCGGTTCGGCGGCAGCGGTCAGCGGCTACCTCGCCCCGCTGGCGATCGGCACTGACACCGGTGGCTCGATCCGTCAGCCTGCCGCCGTCACCGGCTCGGTCGGGGTCAAGCCGACCTACGGCGGGGTCAGCCGTTACGGCCTGGTCGCGTTCTCCTCCTCGCTGGACCAGGTCGGCCCGTGCGCCCGCACCGTGCTCGACGCCGCACTGCTGCACCAGGTCATCGCCGGCCACGACCCGATGGACTCCACGTCCGTCGACGTGCCGGTGCCGCCCGTCGTCGAGGCGGCCAAGCTGCTCGACGTACGGGGCCTGCGGGTCGGCGTGGTCACCGAGCTCGACGGTGAGGGCTACCAGTCCGGCGTACGGCAGCGGTTCGCCGAGGCGGTCGAGCTGCTGAGCTCGCTCGGCGCCGAGGTGGTCGAGGTCTCCTGCCCGTCGTTCTCCTACGCCTTGCCGGCCTACTACCTGATCGCGCCGAGCGAGGCGTCGTCCAACCTGGCCCGCTTCGACGCGATGCGTTTCGGCCTGCGGGTCGGCGACGACGGTGCACACAACGCCGAGGAGGTGATGGCGCTGACGAGGGCGGCCGGCTTCGGCCCCGAGGTCAAGCGCCGGATCATGCTCGGCACCTACGCGCTGTCCAGCGGCTACTACGACGCCTACTACGGTCAGGCGCAGAAGGTCCGGACGCTGATCACCCGCGACTTCGCCGCCGCGTTCGAGCAGGTCGACGTCCTGATCTCGCCGACCACGCCGACCACCGCGTTCCCGATCGGTGAGCGCGCCGACGACCCCATGGCCATGTATCTCGCCGACCTGTGCACCATCCCGGCCAACCTGGCCGGCAACACCGCGATGTCCATCCCCTGCGGGCTGGCGCCCGAGGACGGGCTGCCGGTGGGGCTGCAGATCATGGCGCCGACGTTCGCCGATGACCGGCTCTACCGGGTCGGTGGCACGCTCGAAGCCGCTTATGTCGACCGCTGGGGACACCCGTTGCTCGAGGAGGCACCCGCACTATGAACGCTCTCAAGTCGATCCCGCCGAAGAAAGCCCTCAGCCTGGCCGGCGGCGTCTTCGCCGTCATCACCGGTCTGCGTGACCTGCGCAAGAACAGCGGCAAGGGCCGGCTGGCCATGGTGCACACCCTGCTCAAGATCACCGTGGCCCTCGTGGGCGTGGTCGTTGCCTTGAAGGCTGTGGACGAGATCGCCGAGGACGCATGACGGCGACCTACGAGCTGGTCCCGTACGACCAGGCGGTCGCCCGCTACGAGCCGGTGATCGGGCTCGAGACCCACGTCGAGCTGGGCACCGCGTCCAAGATGTTCTGCGGCTGCTCGACCGAGTTCGGCGCCGAGCCGACGACGCACACCTGCCCGGTCTGCCTCGGCCTGCCCGGTTCGCTGCCGGTGGCCAACGAGGCGGCGATCCGCTACACGATCATGATCGGGCTGGCGCTGAACTGCTCCATCGCGCAGTGGTGCCGGTTCGCGCGGAAGAACTACTTCTATCCGGACATGCCGAAGAACTACCAGATCTCGCAGTACGACGAGCCGTTGTGCGTCGAGGGTTATCTCGACGTCGAGGTCGAGGGCGAGACGTTCCGGGTCGGGATCGAGCGGGTGCACCTCGAGGAGGACACCGGCAAGAGCCTGCACGTCGGCGGCTCGACCGGCCGCATCCACGGCGCGACCCACTCGCTCGTCGACTACAACCGGGCCGGCATCCCGCTGGTCGAGGTCGTCACCAAGCCGGT
>JAWWOL010000289.1:0-8802 GCA_033851695.1 Frankiales bacterium | reverse complement strand
AGGCCGGGCCTGGCGGCGCGGACGGGACCAGCAGTGCTCTGCTGACGCTGCTCAAGGCGACCAACACCCAGTGGGCTGCGGCGACGATCGGGTCGCAGAGCGCCGCGCCCTGGCAGCTGACCAGCGGCAAGGCGGTGATGAGCATCGGCGGGTTCGACGGCAGCGACCCCAGCCCGACCCTCGCCCAGTTCGAGCAGTACGTCACCGATGGCAAGGTCGGCTACTTCATCGCCGGCGGCGGAAAGGGAGGCGGCGGCAGCGGCACCGCCGCGCAGATCTCGAGCTGGGTCGCCGCCCACTACACGGCACAGACCGTTGACGGCACGACGGTCTACGACCTCGCGGTCGCGGCGAAGTAACGACCCGGGGCACATTTCCCGCAAAGAATCTTCCAAGGGAACTGGTCGAGACTCCCCCCATGACGACGAACCAGAGCAAGCGATCAGCTGCCCGGGCCGGCGCCAGCCATGGCATGGCCCGGGCCAGCACCACGACTCGCCGGCGGGCCACGATCGCCGTTCGCGCCCTCACCGCGCTGGGCGCGACCGGGGCAGTCGTCGGCTCCGGCTACCTCACCGCGGCACTGGTCCCCGCCGCGAGCGCGACAACCGGAACCGGGGCGGGCAGCTCGGGCACCGCCGGGACCGGCCCGAGCGCCGCGGCACCAACGGCCGCGCAGGCCACCACGGCCGCACCCAGAAGTCTGTCGGCCACGAAGGCCATCCGGGCCAAGGCAGCGCACACGCGCGTGAACACCCCCGCGCACCAGGCCATCACCAACGCCACGCACCAGCCCACGCCGAAGCCGGCGCCGACCACGACGGCCGCTCCGGTGGTCACCACGGTGGCCCCGCCGCCGGTCACCACAGCACCGCGCCGGCATGGCGGTGGCGGTGGTCCCGTCGCGGGTTCCGGCGGCAGCTGAGGACCCGGCCGTTCCTCCGCGACCGGCCATCGGGTCACAGCAAAGGCACAGCCTGTGCACAGCGCAGACTGTGAACTGCCTGAAAGGCTCGGGTCATGGCTGAGACAGGGACGGAGCCCCGCACCTGGGCGCAGGAACAGCAGGATGCCGCGCTGCGGCTCGGCTGGGCCGGCACGAGCTGGCGGGCGCTGGGCACCTCGGTCCAGCTGGTGATCACCGAGCCCGCGCTCCTGGACCGGGCAGAGCGCACCGTGCGGGACCTTCTCGACCAGGTCGACCTGGCGGCCAGCCGGTTCCGTGCGGATTCCGAGCTCAGCCGGCTGAACGCGGCAGGCGGCCGCGAGCAGCGGGTCTCCCCGCTGTTCGCCCAGGCCCTGCGGGTCGCCCTCGACGCCGCGGCCTGGACCGACGGGATGGTCGATCCCACGGTCGGCGCCTCCATGCTGGCCACCGGCTACGACCGCACCTACCAGCTGGTCGCCCGTGACGGCCCTCCCGTCACCATCGCCGTGCACCCCGCTCCCGGCTGGCGGCGGGTCGAGCTCGACGACCAGGCAGGCGTCGTACGGGTGCCGGCCGGCGTCGTCGTGGATCTCGGCGCGACCGCCAAGGGGCTGGCCAGCGACCTGGCCTCCGAAGCCGCTGCCGAGGCAACCGGCGCCGGCGTACTGCTCAGCCTCGGTGGCGACGTCTCCGTCTCCGGCCCGGTCCCCGAGCATGGCTGGCCGGTCAGAGTCTCCGACCACGCCGACCCCGACCTGGTCGCCGTCGAGGACGACGGCGAGTCGGTGCTGCTGGCCGGTGGCGGGCTCGCCACGTCCGGCACCCTCGCCCGGCGTTGGCGGCGCGGCGGCTCCTGGATGCACCACCTGATCGACCCCCGCACGGGCGCCCCGAGCGCCGGCCCGTGGGTCACCGCGAGTGTCACCGCCGCCACCTGCGTACTCGCCAATGCGGCGTCGACCGCGGCCATCGTCATGGGCGAGGCCGCACCGGCGTGGCTGCGGGCCCGCGGACTGCCGTACCGGCTGGTGGCCGAGGACCGCCGCGTCGTACGGGGCGCCGGATGGCCAGAACCTCAACCACCGCAGGCGTTCTCGAAGGGAGCCCGGTCATGACCGTCGTCGCATCGGCAGCCACCTTTTCCTCGTCGCCACTGTGGTTCCTCACCCGCAGCACCGGCATCACCGCGTTCGTGCTGCTCACGATCACCACCGTCCTCGGCGTCGCGGCGACCAAGCGGGCGCTGGCCAGCCCGGCGTGGCCACGGTTCGCGACCCAGCAGCTGCACCGCAACGTCTCGCTGCTGGCCATGGTCGTGCTGGTCGTGCACATCATGACCACGCTGCTCGACAGCTATGTCAACGTCGGCTGGCTGTCGTTCGTGATCCCGTTCTGGTCCTCCTACCGCACCCTGGGCGTCGCCCTCGGCACGGTCGCGTTCGACCTGCTGCTGCTCGTGGTGGTCACGAGCCTGCTCCGGTTGCGGATGCCGGCCCGGCTGTGGCGGGCGATCCACTTCTCCAGCTACGCGGCGTGGCCCATGGCCTTGTTGCACTTTCTGAACACCGGCACCGACGCCGGCCAGAGCTGGGGTGTCTGGCTCGCGATCGCCTGCTCCGCAGCGGTTGTCGGCGCCGCGGCCATCCGGTTCACCACCAGCAACACGCCCCGACCTCTCGCGAGCGTGACAAGGAGTGCCCGATGACCACCAAGCCCTTCCTCCCGCCGCCCCCACCGGCCTACCGGCCAGGGATGGCCCCGGAGCAACGGCTGCTGCGACCGGCCGGGACCCCGCCCGACAACCTTGCAGCACACCTGGCCCGGCACGGCAGGCTCCCCGCAGCCTCGGCAGCGACGATCATCGGGCAGGTCGACGCGAGCGGTCTGCTCGGGCGCGGCGGCGCCGGTTTCCCGGCCGGGCGCAAGATGCGCACGGTCGCCGCCGGCTCCGGTCGCGCGGTCGTCGTCGGCAACGGCTGCGAGGGCGAGCCGGGCAGCGGCAAGGACGACCTGCTGCTCCGGCAGTCCCCTCACCTCGTGCTTGACGGTCTCTCGCTGGCCGCCCGTGCCGTCGGCGCCGACCAGGTCCACCTCGTGCTGCATGCCGGCTCGGCGGCCGCGCCAGGCCTGGCCCGGGCGATCGAGGAACGCGGCCACGCAAAGATCGACACCGTACGGGTCCAGCTCTCCGCCGTACCGGTCCGCTACGTGGCCAGCGAGGAGTCGGCGCTGGTGCAGTTCCTCAACGGGGGACCGGCCAAGCCGACGTTCACGCCGCCGCGGCCGTACGAGCGTGGCGTCTCCCGCCGGCCCACCCTGATCAACAACGTCGAGACACTGGCCAACATCGCGCTGATCGCCCGGCACGGCCCGGAGTGGTTCCGGTCGGTCGGTGACGCCGACGAGCCGGGCACCCAGCTGATCACCGTGACCGGCCCTGGCACCCCGCGGCAGGTCCTCGAGATCGAGACCGGAACCACGGTGGCGTCGGTGTTCGCCACGGCCGGCATCCGGTACGAGGACTGCCAGGCGGTGCTGGTCGGCGGCTACTTCGGCACCTGGCTGGCGCCGGCCGTCGCCCACCGGCTGCCCCTGACCCACGACTCGCTCCGGGCCGCCGGCGGCGCGCTCGGAGCCGGCATCGTGATCGGGCTGCCGCACGACCGTTGCGGCCTCGCCGAGACCGCACGCGTCGCGGGCTACCTGGCCGCGCACAACGCGGGCCAGTGCGGGCCGTGCCTCAACGGTCTGCCGTCCATCGCGGGCGCCCTGCAGCGGTTGGCCTACGGTCCCTGGGACGAGCGCATGACGGCGCCGCTGGCCCGGTGGCTGACCGTGGTCCCCGGCCGTGGCGCCTGCCGCCACCCGGACGGCGCCATCCGGTTGATCGGCAGCGCGCTCCAGGTCTTCGCCCAGGACGTCGACTCACACCGGGCCGGCTTCCGATGCCGGGGCGTCGGGAACAGCCAGTTCCTGCCCGTCCCGCAGCTGGCCGCGGCCAGCGGACCGTGGAGGTAGCCGTGCGGGTCCGGGTGAATCCCATCGACTGCACAGCACACGGCATCTGCGCCGAGCTGCTGCCGGAGTGGATCGAGCTCGACGAGTGGGGCTACCCCGCGGTCGACGGCCAGCCACTGCCCGAGCAGCTCATCTCGCATGCCCGGCGGGCCGCAGCCGCCTGCCCGACCCTCGCCCTGCGCCTGCAGCAGGACTGAAGCCACTTCAGGTCATAGCCGGGTCTCAACGTCCGCACAGCGGGGGCAAAGCCAACCGACCGACGCTTGTTCCATGGCGAACAACGAGAATCGTTCAGCAGCCGGCTTTTCCCGCAGCTCGACCTCCGCGCGGGACAAGGCCCGGCTCCGGGTCCGTACGGTGACCACGCTCGGCGCGGCCGGTGCGATCGCCGGGTCGGCCATCCTGGCCGTCGGCCTCGTGCCCGCCGGGGCGTCCACCGCGGCGGTCGCCTCGACCACCAGCTCCACAGGCACGGCAACGGCCCCGGGCACTCTCACCGACACGAAGGCCGGCACGACCAATCAGGCGCCCACCACGACCAACAACGGCAACGGGGGCGTGGCCAGGTCGGGCGGGAGCTGACCACGTCGGCCGCCGGACCCGAGCCGTCAGCCGTAGATGTGCACCGGGGTGCCGATGGTCAGCAGGTCGTAGAGCCGGTCCATGGCCGGGACGGTGATCCGGACGCAGCCGTGGCTGGCCGGGTGGTTGGGCACCAGGCCCTCACCGTGGATCGCCCAGCCCTGGTAGAAGTAGGCCGGCCGGTAGAGGGTGCCGAGGTGGCTGGTCCGCCATCCGTTGATCTTGCGCTCGATGTGGAAGGTGCCGTCGGGCGTCAGCGCCTGGTAGGTCACGCCGGCGTAGACGTAGCTGCCGCCGAAGCCCGTCGAGGAGTCGATGATCCGCTGGACCTGGCCGTTGAACCCCATGATCACGACCTGGTGGGTCTTGTCGACCTCGAAGCTGCGGCCGCTGTCGTGGAAGTGCAGCACCGGCACCTTGGGCTTGGCGAGCGCGGTGCGCACCGGGGTGCTGACGATGCCGTCGCGGGTGAGGCCCTGCTCCTTCTCGAACGCGGTGACCGCGTGGGAGGTGTCGTAGCTGTAGGTGCCGTTGACCGCGCCGGTGTCGTAGTGCAGGGCGGCGAGCCGCTGCTGCAGGGCGAGCACGTCAGGTCCGCTCATGCCCTGGACCAGGTCACGAGTGCCCACGGTGACGGTCGCCTTGGCGGACAGCGCCGAGGCGTGGACCGAGCCGGCGGGGAGGTAGGTGCGCAGCTGGTAGACGACGCCGACGGTCGGGTGCAGCGTGAACGTGTAGACGCCCTTGGTGTTGGTCTTGGTCGCGAGGACGGTCTTCCAGCCGGCGACGTAGCGCTGCAGGTAGACGGTCTGCTTGCCGGTCGCGGGCGAGACCTTGCCGGTGACCTTGACGGCGTCGAAGGTCTTGGCCAGGGAGGGCGCGGAGACGCTGACCTTCGGGTTGACCTTCAGCGTGGCCGGCTTGGACTCCGCGGCGCCGTAGAACACGTCGCCGCCGTGGACCAGCTTGAACTGGGTGCTGCGGCCGAAGGAGACCGGGAACCGGACGATGCCGTCCGCATCGGTGACCTTGGCGGCCCAGCCGACCCAGGTCGTGGACCCTGCGGCCCGCTGGAACAGCGTGATCTTCTCCCCCGCGACGACGGCCTGGTCAGCGGTGCGGCGCAACCGGCCACTGACCTCGCTCTTGGTCCCGTAGACGACAACGGACGGGTGCAGGCCGATCGACATGGTCGTCGCGGCCGACGGCGCGCTGGTGACCGACGTCGGCGCCGAGGTGGTGGTGCCGTCGCTGGTGAAGACCGAGAAGGAGTAGTGCGTCCCATAGGCCAGCCCCGTCGCGACGGCGGTCGTCGCCGAGGTCAACGGGACGTCGGTCCCCTCGGTCACGGTGTGCGGCGCGACGCTGCCCTGCGCCTCACGAACGACCACGTGCAGGGGGGCGGACACCGGGTTGACCCAGCTCAGCGACACCTGGCCCTCGCCCGGGGCGGCGGCGAGGCCGGTGACCGAGCTGGCGGCAGCGAGCGCGGAACCCGCGGGGAGAACGGCGAGAACGGTGCCGACGGAAACTGCAGCGACGATGGACAGCAAACGGCGCACGGCCGTAGCTCCTCTCCCCCGGCGGCCGTCGGCGCGCCAGCAAAACGACTCACCAGCCCGACCGAGCGGCCGAACCGGACGTACGAAACCATCCGGGACAGTGAACCCCAAACGCGTAGAAGACACCCCACGTACGCCGTAACTCGCAGGGACCTGTCCCAAGGCCACCAGAGTAGTCGTTGTACCTGAGAGGCGGGGTTCGCTGCTCGCCGGTCCGGTTTCGGTACGCTGAGCGCGGCAAGGCGTACGCCGGAAGCTCCCGGCGCTCACCTGATCCGACCGCCCCCGTAGCTCAGGCGGATAGAGCGACCGCCTCCTAAGCGGTAGGCCACAGGTTCGAGTCCTGTCGGGGGCACGCAGGTCAGACCTTCCCGGAAGCAACGAATCCGGGGACAGGGGCACGCTCCCGCCCCCATACTCAGCAAGCATGACCGCCATAGCGTCGCTGCGGGCTTCCGTGCCCCTGCTGGAGACGCTCTCGAACGCCCCGTGCGTGGTCTACACCGGTCTGCTGATGCCCGACGGCGAGTACCGCGAGCTGGTCAGCGGGGCGCAGCACGGCCTGCTCCTGGGCGGCGACGTCAGCGGCGCCGACGCCTCGGTGATCTGGGAGGCCTCGGTCCACGCGGACGACTGGGAGGTCTACACCGGCACGCACGCCGACCTGCGCGCCCAGCTGCCGACCGCCATCGAGTACCGGCTCAACGGCCTGGACGGGGTGACCCGCTGGATGCTCGAACGGACGATGCCGAGGGGGGTCCAGCCGGAGGGGGTGGTCTTCGACGGGGTGGTCATCGAGATCACCGAGCTGCGCGGCCGCCTGGACGCCCTGCAGGCCCGCCTGGCAGAGGCCGACGAGCACGCGGTGGTGCTCGAGCGGGCCCGGCTGGCCGCCGAGACGCGGGCCAGGGTCGACGACCTGACCGGGCTGCACAACCGGCGGCACTTCACCGAGCTGCTCTACCGCCAGGTGTTGCGCTGCGGCCTCACCGAGGACCCGGTCGCCGTGCTGATGCTCGACCTCGACCACTTCAAGGCGATCAACGACCAGCACGGTCACCTGGTCGGGGACGCCGCGCTGGCCGCCTCAGCCCACCGGCTGCGCCAGGCGATCCGGCCCACCGACGTGCTCGCGCGCTGGGGCGGCGAGGAGTTCGTGGTCCTCCTGCCGTCGGTCCACGACCCGCAGACCCTGCTGCACCGCGCCGAGGAGCTGCGGCTCGCGATCGGCGACTCTCCGCTGCGCGTCGGCAGGGCAGTGGTCGACATGCGGATCTCGATCGGCGGCGCCTGCCGGACCGTGTCCCGTACCGAAGCAGCGGTCCTTCTCGAGGAAGCCGACCGGGCGATGTACGCGGCCAAGGCGGCCGGCCGCGACCAGGTCGTCGTGGCGGGGCTCGGCTGACACGGTCAGCCAGGACCCCGCCACTCCCCCCGGTGGACGACCTCGTCCAGTGGCTTGCGCGCCCGCCGCTGCCCGCTCGGCGCCGGATCGGGGTGGCCGATCGCGACCGCGCCGACCGGCTGCCACTCCGGCGGCACCCCGAAGGCTTCCCGTACGGGCTGGATCGCCGCTCGCGGGACCCCGAAGAAGCAGCCGCCGAGTCCCTCGTCGACAGCCGTCAGCAGCATCAGCAGGGCGGCCATGCCGGCGTCGACGTGCCAGTAGGGCACCGGCCAGCGGCCCTCGTCGCGGTCGGTCCAGCCCTTGTCCGGCTGGGCGTAGCGGTCGAGGTAGGCCTCCTTGGACGACAACGGCACCACGATCAGCGGCGCCCGGCTCATCCCCTCGAGCCAGCGGTCCGGCGCCTCGAGCTCGGCACCGGAGGCCACCCAGAACCGGCGAGTCTGCTCGGGACGGTCGAGGACGAGGAACGAGCAGCCCTGGACGAACCCGGCGCTCGGTCCGCGTACGGCCGCGGCGAGGATCCGGGCCCGGGCCTCGTCGGCGACGGGCTGAGCGGTGAACCGGCGCACCATCCGGCGGCGGCGCAGGACCTCTGCGTACTCCACGGGGTCACCCCTCGAGGGCGACGGCGACGACCGTGACGTCGTCGCGGCGCAGGTCGACGGCGTGGCTGCGGACGGCGGCCATGCACGCCACGACCGCGGCAACCGGGTTGACCACCGGCAGCTCGCGGAGCGCGCGCAGGATGCCGTCGGTCTCGAACTGGTTGCCCTCGTGGTCGCGCGCCTCCGCCAGGCCGTCGGTGTAGGCGAGCAGCAGCTGACCTCGGCGGAACGGCAGGGTGCGCTCCTCCCAGTCGCCGTCGAAGTACGACAGGAGCGGCCCGGTCGGCTCCAGCTCGACGTGGTCAGGCCCCTCGACCGGGCCGGGCGTGTAGACCAGCGGCGACGGATGGCCGGCGTTGGCCCAGGTGAGGACCTCTCGCACCGGGTCGACCTCGATCACCACGCAGGAGGCGAACCGCTCCTCCTCCTGCGCGAACGCCGATGTCGCGTGGGCCAGCGCAGCGGCGGGGCCGAGCCCGAGAGACAACGCCGAGGTGAGCGAGAGCTTGACCCGCAGGGCGACCAGGCCCGCTGCCGCCCCGTGACCGGAGACGTCGGCGATGAGCAGCGCCGTACGGCCGTCGGCGAGCGGCACGGCGTCGTACCAGTCACCGGCCAGGATGCCCTCGGCGGCGCTGAGCACGCCGTGCAGCGCGAGGCCCGGCAGGAACAGCGAAGGGGCGGCGGCGAGCTCCTCCC
>JAWWOL010000247.1:0-2906 GCA_033851695.1 Frankiales bacterium | reverse complement strand
GTGACCAGCACCCGCTCGTCACGCTCGGTGCGGAGCCGGATCTCGTGCACCAGGTCGTCGATCTGGCCCTTGGTCGGCTTGACCACGATCTCGGGGTCGACCAGGCCGGTCGGCCGGATGATCTGCTCGACGACACCGTCCCCCTGGTTGAGCTCGTACGGGCCCGGTGTCGCGGACAGATAGACGGTCTGCCCGACCCGCTCGAGGAACTCCTCCCAGCGCAGCGGCCGGTTGTCCATCGCACTCGGCAGCCGGAAACCGTGGTCGACCAGCGTCCGCTTGCGGCTCATGTCGCCTTCGTACATGCCGCCGATCTGCGGCACGGTGACGTGGCTCTCGTCGATGACCATCAGGAAGTCGTCGGGGAAGTAGTCGAGCAGCGTGAAGGGCGGGGTGCCCTTGGACCGGCCGTCGATGTGCCGTGAGTAGTTCTCGATGCCCGAGCAGAAGCCGACCTGGCGCATCATCTCGATGTCATAGGTCGTCCGCATCCGCAGCCGTTGCGCCTCGAGCAGCTTGCCCTGCGTCTCGAGCTCGGCCAGCCGCTCGACCAGCTCGGCCTCGATGCCGGCGATCGCCCGCTCCATCCGCTCGGGGCCGGCGACGTAGTGGGTGGCCGGGAACACCCGCACGCCGAGGTCGTCGCTGATGACCTCGCCGGTGACCGGGTGCAGCGTGGAGATGTGCTCGATCTCGTCACCGAACATCTCGACCCGGATCGCCCGTTCCTCGTAGACCGGGAAGATCTCGATCGTGTCGCCGCGCACCCGGAACGTGCCGCGGGTGAAGGACAGGTCGTTGCGGGTGTATTGCACGTCGACCAGCATCCGGAGGATCTTCTCGCGCTCGATCTCCTGGCCGACCTTGAGCCGGACGCTGCGGTCGACGTACTCCTGAGGCGTGCCGAGGCCGTAGATGCAGCTGACCGAGGCCACGACGACCACGTCGCGGCGGGTCAGCAACGACATGGTCGCGGAGTGCCGCAGCCGCTCGACCTCCTCGTTGACCGAGGAGTCCTTCTCGATGTAGGTGTCGGTCTGCGGGACGTAGGCCTCGGGCTGGTAGTAGTCGTAGTAGGAGACGAAGTATTCGACCGCGTTGTTCGGCAGCAGCTCGCGGAACTCGTTGGCCAGCTGGGCGGCGAGTGTCTTGTTGGGCGCCATGATCAGCGTCGGCCGCTGCAGCCGCTCGACCAGCCAGGCCGTCGTCGCCGACTTGCCGGTGCCGGTCGCGCCGAGGAGCACGACGTTCTGCTCGCCGTTGCGGATCCGCTTCTCCAGCTCGTCGATCGCGGCCGGCTGGTCGCCGGAGGGGTCGTAGTCGCTGACGACGGTGAAGGGCGCCAACCGGCGCTCGAGATCGGTGACTGGGCTCACTCATCCACTGTAGGTGGCCCTTCCGACAGTTTCCGTACGGACGTCGAGCCCGCCGGGGGCGCTGACCTGCAGCACTGCCCCGTTCCGGTCGGTGTCCAGGTCCAGCCTGCCTCCTGCGACGGCGAGACCTCGCACCCGCAACGCCCCGGCAGGCGCGGCGGCGAGCGGCTTGAGGCCGAGCAAGCCGGCGGGAACGTCGGCGGACAGCCCGATCAGGTCGCGCAGCACGGACACCGCGGCGGCAGCCGACCAGGCCTGCGGCCGGCACGCGGCGGGATAGGGAAGCGGCCCCTTCAACCGGTCGGCCGGGTCACCGGCCCAGAGCTCGGGCAGCCGGCCGTCGAACCCGGAGCCGGCGGCCAGCAGGCCGCGGACGAGGGAGGCCGCCTCGTCCGGCAGGCCCTCCCGGACCAGTCCCGAGATCACGATCGCCGTGTCGTGGGGCCACACCGAGCCGCAGTGGTAGCTCAGCGGTGAGTAGCCCCGGTCCTGGGTCGACATGGTCCGCAGGCCGTAGCCGCTGTCCATCTCCGGCGAGGAGAGCCGCCCCGCGACCAGCTTCGCCTCCGCGGCCGTCAGCAGCCCGGTGCCGAGCAGGTGGCCGATGTTGCTGGTCAGGGCGTCGACCCGTCCCTTGTGGCCGTCGAGAGCCATGGCTGGGTACGGGCCCGCGGCGTCCTCGACCCAGAAGGCCCGGCGGAAGCGCTCGGCCAGCTCCTCACGCCACTGCAGGAGCCGGTCCCCGCCCGGCCGTCCGAAGGCGCCGAGCAGTGCCGCGGCGCAGCCGGCCGCCTCGAAGGCGTAGCCCTGGACCTCGGCCAGCGCGATGGGCCCGGCCGCCTGGGTGCCGTCACGGAACCGGACCGAGTCGCCGCTGTCCTTCCAGCCCTGGTTGGACAGCCCCCTGCCGAAGCTGTCGACGTACTCCAGGAAGCCGTCGCCGTCGGCGTCGGCCGGCCCGGTGAGCCAGCCGACAGCTGCCTCGAGGTGCGGCAGCAGTGCCTCGACCGAGGCCGGCGCCATCCCCCACCGCCAGGCGTCGTGCAGGAGGACGACCCACAGCGCGGTGGCGTCCACCGTCCCGTAGTAGGCGGGCGGCAGGACCACGGCCCCGCCGACCTGCCCCACATCGACCCCGAAGCTGCCTCGGCGCAGCTCGTGCATGATCTTGCCGGCTGCCTCCTCGGTCGCCGGGTCGTCGGTCTTTCCCTGGCGCGAGGCCAGCGCGGACAGCGTGCCAGCGGCCAGCTCGGTGCCCAGCGGCAGCATCATCCGGGCAGCCCACAAGCTGTCCCTGCCGAAAAGGGTCAGGAACCACGGCGAGCCGGCCGCGAGGAACTGGTCCGCCGGGCGGTCGGGCAGGACCAGCCGCAACCCGTCCAAGTCGTCCAGTGACTGTTCGAGCAGCTGCGGCAGCCGGCGGTCGTCGGCCTGGACCGACGGGCGGACCCAGCCGGCGCCGTCCTTCGGCCTGGCCACGACGGCACCCGGGTCGGTCACGTGCAGCTCCCAGGACAGGTCCCGCGAACC
>JAWWOL010000198.1:0-3845 GCA_033851695.1 Frankiales bacterium | reverse complement strand
AGCTCTCATCCCGGACTCCCCTCGCTGCTGGTGTGACGCAGCGAGCCGTTCGCTGGTTCCGCGAAAGGATCAGCTTCGACAGCAGATCTGGTTAGACCGGCGGCTCGGGGTCGTACTGGATGCCCTTGCGCACCTGCCGCGCCCTGTCCTCCGAGGCCAGCCGGGCGACGAGGTGCAGCGCCATGTCGATCCCGGCGGAGACCCCGGCCGAGGTGACGATGTCGCCGTCGTCGACGAACCGTGCGTCCGGGCGCAGCTCGATCGAGGGGTCGAGCTCGGTGAGCAGCCCCAGGTGTTCCCAGTAGGTGGTGGCCGGGCGCCCGGCGAGCAGTCCGGCGGCGGCATAGACCAGCGCTCCGGTGCAGACGCTGGTCATCAACGGGACGGTGGCCCGCTGCGCCCGTACCCAGTCCAGCTGTTCGTCGTCGACCAAGTGGGCCCGGGTGCCACTGCCGCCGGGATAGACCAGCACGTCCAGGGCAGGCGCCTCGGCGTAGGAGTAGTCCGGGGTCATCGTCAGCCCCTTGGCTCCGCGCACCGGGGAGCCGTCGACGGACAGGGTCGACACCGCAGTCCCGTCCTGCGGGTAGCCCTGGGCCCAGTGGGCCAGGACCTCGTACGGGCCGACGGCGTCGAGCTCCTCCACGCCGTCGAAGAGCAGGATGCCGATGTGCCTCACGGTCATGGCGCTCAGCCAAGCACAACGGCGGCCCGCGTGCGTCGGCTTACTCGACAATGAGCGGACCGGTCGCGCCCGGTCCCGGGCTTATCGCCGGGATGCGGCTTCGTCGAGCGACCGCGGCTTCGCGTACTGCGGGTTGAACGCCCAGAGCAGGTGCTCGTTGACGGCGGTCAGGCACTTGCGCTGCAGGTCGCGGACGACCTGCGGGTCAAAAGCGACGGGGTAGGGCATGGATGCCTCCTCGTGATGGGCTTGCGTCGGTCAGTGCTGGTAGCCGTTGGCGATCTCGGTCTGATAGCCGGCGGCGATCTCGTAGGCGAGCTCGGTCTGGCCGGTCTCGATGGCGGCGTTGACGGCCCAGGTGTAGGCGTCGGCCTCCTCGATGGGCTGTGCCGACAACGCGAGGGCCGCTGCTGTGGCGTGCACCTTGCGGTGCAGGCTCCGCCTGGAGCTGGTACGGAAGTTCCTTGCCATGGTGTGCTCCTTCGGTCGAGACGCAGGATGCGCAACCCCGTGCCGCGCAACGCTACGTTTCGTTTCTAACTCTACTAGGGCGAACGACAACCGCCAAAACGCTACGTACCGTATCGATCGGCGGCGCCTCCCCGGGCGCCCCCTTGTCAGTTGCCGGTCGGCGGGGCATCGTAGACGAACGCTACGTTGCGTCCGGTTTTCCGGCGCCTGTGACGTCGCGTCTCAACCCCTCAGCATCGCCCCAGGAGTTCTCATGGCCGTCTCGTCCGTCCTTCCCGCCGCGCCGGATCGCGCTTCGCGCACCGAGGTGGCCATCCTCGAGGCGACCCGTGAGCTGCTCTCCGAATCCGGCGTACGGCACCTGACGGTCGAGAAGGTCGCGGCCCGCTCGGGGGTCGCCAAGACCACGATCTATCGGCGCTGGCGGTCCAAGGACGAGCTCGCGCTGGCCGTACTGATCGACTTCGTGCAGAGCATCGTGCCGGTCGCGCGGGGCGAGGGTGCGCGCAACGAGCTGGTCGCCTTGCTCAAGGGTGCGGTCAACGCGCTCGGCACCACGATCATGGGCCGGGTGATGCAGGGGCTGGTCTCCGAGCTGGCCACCAACGACGACCTGTCCCAGGCCTTCCGGGAGCGGGTGGTGGCGCTGCGCGTGGGCGAGGTGCGCAAGATCGTGCAGCGCGGGATCGAGCGGGGGGAGCTGCGGCCGGACACCGACGTCGACCTGCTGCACGAGCTGCTGTTCGGGCCGGTCTACTACCGGCTGTTCCTCAGCGGAGGGGCGCTGGACCGCAAGCTGGCCGCGCGGATCGTCGACGCGGTGCTGCCGACCTTCACCGTCTGAGCCGGGACACAGACAACCCCCGGGCTTGCCTCGCCATGACGAACATGGTGAGGGCCGGGTGGACAAGTCCCAGCACCCGGGGGAGCGGTGTCTGCGTTGGTCTCCGCCAGCCGCCGGTGAAGGCGCAGCCGGTGGTGCACCGGGAGTCCGGAGACAGCGGCTAGGCCGCAGTCACCTCACGTGTCCAAGTCGTATGCAACTCGGGACCACCTCCTCTCTCGTGTACGTCTACGGTAAGTCGAGAAGCGGTTGTCGGCAACGCCATTGCTCACTTACCCGACGCTGAGCGCCGCCGCGTACCATCCGGCGTTCTGCCCGGCCCCGGCGATCTGGCGGGTGACGATGTCCCAGAGCCGGACGTCGCTGAGGGTCGACAGGCGGCGCTGGGCCGGCTGTCCGCTACGGGCCAGCTGCGCCCGCCAGTCGGCGAGCACGTCTGCGGCCTCGGTGATGTCCTCGCGGATGACCGGCCAGTACGAGCGACCGGAGTACGGCCGCTCCGGGCGGGTCTCGGCGTGCCAGGCGGCCGCGGCACGGTCGGTGTAGAGCTGGCGGACGGTGGCGTCCAGGATCGGGAAGAGGCCCGGCCGGGTGATGTGCAGCACGGTCGAGATCGAGGTCGCCCCGACCCGGCCGGCGGCGTCCAGGAAGTGCCGGTGCAAGCGCTCGGCGGCGTCGTACAGGCCGCCCCGCACCTGCGGGTCCGCGTCGCGCAGGCGGGCGTCGACGGGGACGGTGGCCCATGGCGCCGTGGCGGCCGCCGCGACCAGCGCGCTGACCTCCGTACGGGTGAGGCGGGCGTCCATGAACGCTGATCGGCCGATCACGGCGGCGGTGATGCCGTCGGGCGTGCCCGCGCCGTCACCGTCGTACCAGGCCAGCGTGTCGGCAGCGCTCGTGGCGTACTCGATCAGCGCGAGCGCCCCGAGGTCAGCCCGGACGTGGACGTTGGCGAGCCGGAAATCCTGCGTCATCAAGCACCTTCGGTCGAGAGAGGTCGGTGGGCTGGCAGTACGGATCAGGCCGCGCCGTTGTGGGTCTTCTGTGGCTGGCCACCGAAGAAGGCGTCGAGGTCGGCCTGGGCCGGGAGCGCGCTGACGGGGGCCGGGGGCGGCGGCTGCGGTGGGGCTACGGCGGCCAACGGAGGCGGCGGGATGGCGCCAGACGCGGCGCCCTTCCTGCGCCGGCCACTGCCGGTGGGGACCACCGTGCTGGCCGGAGCCCCGGTCGCGGCCGCCCGGGTCATCACCGACGCCTGGCTGACCCGCCCTGCGGGGGCACTGGTGTAGCGGTAGGCGTAGCCGTAGCCGTACGCGTCCGGGCCCTTGGCGGGCGCCATGTTCAGCACGTTGCCGATCAGGTGGGCATCGACCACGCGCAGGCTCTCCGCGGCCCGGGTGACCTGCTCGCGGGTCGTGGTGCCGTGCCGGACGATGAGCAGCGCGCCGTCGCAGATCTTGGCGAGGACGGCGGCGTCGGTGACCGGCAGCAGCGGGGGAGCGTCGACGAGCACGATGTCGGCCTGCTGCTCGAGTGAGGCGATCAGCTCCGCCATGCCCTGGGAGCCGAGCAGCTCGCTCGGGTTGGGCGGCGTGGGACCGCTGGGCAGCACCATCAGCGAGCCGTTGCCCCAGGGCTGCAGGGCATCGTCCAGGGTGACCCGGCCGATCAGGACGCTGGTGAGGCCGACGGCGCCTTCGACGCCGAGGTACTGCATCAGCTTGGGGCGGCGCAGGTCCGCCTCGACGAGGACGACCTTGAGGCCGGCCTGGGCGAGCGTGATCGCCAGGTTGGCCGTCGTGGTCGACTTGCCCTCCTGGGGGATCGACGACGTGATCACGATCG
>JAWWOL010000193.1:0-3229 GCA_033851695.1 Frankiales bacterium | reverse complement strand
TTGATGGCGCCGACGAGCGCTCCGACCGCGATCCCGATCACGAAGCCCATGAGGATGGGCGCGTGGGGGTTGTGCTTGAAGTAGTCACCCACGAGGTAGGCGGACAGTCCCAGCACGGAACCGACGGAGAGGTCGACGTTGCGGGTGACGATGACCATGGTCTCGCCCACCGCGAGCAGCGCGAACAGCGAAGCGCCGGTCAGCAGCTGCTGGACACTCAGGACACCGGCGAACCCGCTGTTCTTCAGCGTGGTCAGACCGAAGACAAGGACGATCGCGAGGCAGATGCCCAGCTCGCGGGCACGGAGCAGGACGTCGCTGCGGCGGCTCAGCACAGACAGCGCTGGCGTGGGCTGGTCGAGGACGGTCATGCGGGGGTCACCGCCAGCTGCCCGGTGGCGGCTCGCATGATGGAGTTCTCGTCGGCGTCGGCGCGGGCGATCTCGGCAACCAGCCGGCCCTCGCGGATCACCAGGACGCGGTCGGCCATGCCGAGCACCTCCGGCAGCTCCGAGGAGATCATGAGTACTGCCATGCCCTGAGCGACCAGCTCGTCGAGCAGTCGGTGCACCTCGGCCTTGGTGCCGACGTCGATGCCGCGCGTCGGCTCGTCGATGATGAGGACCTGTGGCCCGCGGGCCAGCCACTTGGCCAGCACGACCTTCTGCTGGTTGCCGCCGGACAACGTCGACGCCGGGTTCTTGACCTGCCCGTACTTGAGCTGGAGCCGGGTCGCCCACTCCGACGCAAGCAGCTGTTCCTTGGACCGGCGGATGAGCCCGTGCTCCTGCAGGTTGTCCAGGGAGGCCAGGGCCACGTTGTGGTCGATGGCCATCTCCATGACCAGGCCCTGCTGGCGGCGGTCCTCCGGGACCAGCGCCAGCCCGGCCGCCATCGCAGCACGCGGCGAGCCTGCTGGGAGGGCCTTGCCGCGGACCTGGACGGTGCCGGCGTCACGCCGGTCGATGCCGAAGATCGCGCGGGCGACCTCACTGCGCCCGGCGCCGACAAGGCCTGCCAACGCGACGATCTCGCCGCGCCGTACGGAGAAGGAGACGTCGGTGAACACGCCCTCGCGGGTCAGCCGGTCGACCTGGAGCAGCACCTCTCCTGGTGCCGTGTCGCTCTTGGGGAACAAGGCCGCCAGGTCTCGCCCGACCATCGAGCGGATGATGTCGTCGATCGTCAAGTCGGCCACCAGGTCGGTGCGGACGAAGCGACCGTCCCGCATGATCGTGGCCCGCTGACACAGGGCGAACACCTCCTCGAGCCGGTGGGAGATGAACAGCACGGCCGCACCCTGCGAGCACAAAGTCCGTGCCACCTCGAAGAGCCGGTCGACCTCGACCAGGGTCAGCGCCGCCGTCGGCTCGTCCATCACGATGACCCGCGCGTTGAACGACAGCGCCTTGGCGATCTCGACGATCTGCTGGTCGGCGACCGACAGGCCGCGGGCGGGCCGCGACGGGTCGATGTGCACCCCCAGTCGGGCGAAGATCTCGCGAGCGCGCCGGCTCATCTCGGCCGGATCAACCCGGCGGCCGCCCCTCAACAGCTGACGGCCGACGAAGATGTTCTCCGCGACCGTGAGGTCGGGGAAGAGCGTCGGCTCCTGGTAGATGATCGAGACCCCGGCAGCACGAGAGGCGGCCGGACCGGCAAACGTCACGGGCTGGCCGTCGATCAGCAGCCGGCCGGACTCGGGCTGATGAACCCCGGCCAGGATCTTGACCAGCGTGGACTTGCCGGCGCCGTTCTCCCCCAGCAGGGCGTGGGCCTCACCGGCGTACAACGTGACCGAGCCGTCCTCGAGCGCATGGACGGCGCCGAAGCTCTTCACTGCCTGCTCGAGGACCAGCAGCGGTGCCGGCGGCACGGGCTGCACGGCCTCGGCGGGGTCGGGAGGGGCGGTCACGGACGTGGGCCTCGTTACTTTCTGCAGGAGGGTTGACGCGGATTGTGAATCGTTTCATTGTTGAGCACGGCGTGATGCTAGGAGCGGCGACGCGGTCGTGTCAACGGTTTCCGGCGCCGTTACGAAACCGAAACCGAGCGCCCGCTAGTCTGCACTGACACGTTTCATCGAGCGGCGAGGAGACCCGTGGGCGGCACCATCAGCGTCAAGGATGTGGCTGCCCGTGCGGGAGTCTCCGTCGGCACCGTCTCCAACGTCCTCAACCGTCCCGACCGGGTGTCCCCGGAGACGCGCGACCGGGTCTCGGCGGCGATCGCCGAGCTCGGCTTCGTCCGGAACGAGTCGGCGCGGCACCTGCGGGCCGGCAGCAGCCGTACGGTCGGCCTGGTCGTGCTCGACGTCGCCAACCCCTTCTTCACCGATGTGGCGCGCGGCGTCGAGGACACTGCCAGCGCGGCTGGTCTCGCCGTCATCCTGTGCAACACCGACGAGAAGACCACCAAGGAGGAGGCCTACCTCGAGCTGTTGGAGGAGCAGCGGGTCCGCGGCATCCTGATCACCCCGGCCGACGCCATCAGCGACCGGCTGACCGAGCTGCGCCGCCGCGGCACACCCGTCGTCCTGCTCGACCGCAAGGCGGCGGCTCGCGACCAGTGCTCGGTCTCCGTCGACGACCGCAAGGGCGGCGACCTCGCGGTCACCCACCTCGTCGAGTCAGGCCATCGCCGGATCGCCTTCGTCGGCGGCCCGCTGGCCATCGCCCAGGTCGCCGACCGGCTCCGGGGCGCCCGCGCCGCGGTCAAACGGGCCGGTCTCCCGGAGACGGCGCTCATCATCAGCAGCACGGTCGGGCACAACGTCGCGGCCGGCCGGCTCGCGGTGCAGGAGCTGCTGACCATGGCCAAGCGCAAGGCGCCCACGGCGATGTTCTGCGCCAACGACCTGCTCGCCCTGGGGGCGCTCCAGGAGCTGTCCCACCGAGGGGTCAGGATCCCGGCCGACATGGCGATCGTCGGCTATGACGACATCGACTTCGCCTCCGCCGCGATGGTGCCGCTGTCCTCCGTACGGCAGCCGCGCCACCAGCTGGGGCGCACCGCTGCCGAGCTGCTCATCGAGGAGACGGACAAGGCGGCCGGCCACAAGCACCGGCAGGTGGTGTTCGAGCCGGAGCTCATCGTCCGGGAGTCCAGCAGGCGGGTCCGCCGCACGTCGAGCTGACCCGCCCGGCCAGCGTCAGCCGACGAGAATGACCTCGAGGGTACGGGGACCGTGGACCCCCTCGACCCGGTTGAGCTCGATGTCGCTGGTGGC
>JAWWOL010000189.1:0-2518 GCA_033851695.1 Frankiales bacterium | reverse complement strand
CAAGGAGGCCGAGTACCGCGCCCTGCACGCAGCGGCGTGGCCGGGGGTGCTGGCTGCCCTCAAACGGGCCAACATCGGCAACTACTCGATCTTCCTGCGCGACAGCCTGCTCTTCAGCTATCTGGAGTACACCGGGGACGACTACGCCGCCGACACCGCGGCGATCGCCACCGACCCGGTCACCCAGCAGTGGTGGGCGCTGACCGAGCCTTGCCAACAGCCGGTGGACGGCGTCGGGGAGGGAGAGTGGTGGGCGCCCTTGCACGAGGTCTTCCACCTCGACTGAGCCCGGCTCCGCTTCGAGCCGCAGCGCGGCTGCGGCGGCACCGCACAACACCACCGCGCGGGCCGCTGCATACCTCCGCATTCTTGGCACACCCAGGACGGCGAGCGGAACTCCTCCGTCCGGCTCTTGCTAGGCCGGAACCGTGTCTCCGTGTACGACGAGGACCGGGCAGCTCGCGTGCTCGGCGACCGCCGCGCTGACCGAGCCGAGCAGCAGCCCGGCGAAGCCGCCGTGCCCCCGACTGCCCACGACGACGATGCGGGCCGTTCGGCTGCGGTCGACCAGCACCTCCGCCGCGCCTCCGCGGGTGACCGACAGCTCGAGGTCGTTCGGCCGCTCGGCGCCGAACGCCGCGTCGACGGTCCCGGTCAGGATCTTCTCCGCCGTCGCATCCGGGTCGGGCTCCCCGGGCGCCGCGCCCCAAAAGGCGCCCGCCCAGGCGTAGGCGGGAGCGACCGGCGTGACCATCACGGCCTCGATGCTGCCGCCTGTCGAGGCGGCCAGGGAACGAGCCCAGCGCAGGGCCTGAATTGAGGACTCGGAGCCGTCGACGCCGACGACGATGCGGTTGGACGTGTTCTGCTCACTGGTCTCGAACTCTTGGCCGGCCATTGGTGTCCTTCTCTCGGGATCGGGCGGTGTGCCCGACCGCTGCTTCGAGCGTCGCCCGACCGCGAGGCGGCCCGCCTGAGGCCAACGTCACCACGGCTGGTGACCAACGTCCCCCCACACGGGACTGGCCGTCCTTGCGGACGCTGCAGATGCCGTGACCTTTTTCCAGGCACCGTGTGGCCGGGACGTTCGGCACTGGTGAGGTGGGCCGCCTCACGTCAGGCTTGACACATGGCTGCAACCAGAACGGACGCCATTCAGGGGTCGGCCCGTGCCAGCACAATCGGGCCACCAATCCCGTGGGCGCGCCGCCGGAGCCTTCTCTGGCAGGCGGAAATGCTGACCGGTGGCTCGGCGCTGGTGTGTGGCGGCATGCTGGCAATTCGGCCGGACGGATCTTTGCTCGGCCTGCCGACTCGGGTGCTGGTGGGCACGCCGTTTCATGACTGGCGTCTCCCGGGGCTCTTGCTCGGGGGTTTGGTCGGTGTGGGACATCTTGCCGCCGGCACCTGGGAGCGCGGCCGTTACCCCGCCCACCGGGAGTTGTCCGTGCTGGCCGGGGCGGGGCTAGTCGTCTTCGAGGCGGTGGAGTGGAAATGGCTGGGTTTCCATCCCCTGCAGGCGGTCTTCATCGCGATAGGTGCTGGCGTCGTTGCACTGGCGGTTGCTGAGGCGGAGCCGGCGTGAAGGGGCCCGTACCCGACATGGGCATCCCTCTGAGCAGCGGCCGAGCCGACGCGGAGGTCGATTCACCGGGCCCCGGTGTGGACCTCTACTGGCTTCCCCTCGGGGCCGGCGGCCATTCAGTGAGGTGGAACGGACGTGCGTACGAGGCCGCGTGTGCCATGGTCGCGCGGCGCGCTGCCGTTGATCTGTACCACTCGGCGCTGGTGGTCAGCCTGCCTCCCGACACATGGGTGATCGAAATGACGCCGGTCTGGTCCACCAGCGGCGACGATCGGGGCGTTGTGGCAGAGGGAGCCGTCGGGACCCGGTGGGCGGGGCGGTCGCGATTCTTCCGGTACGAGGTCCACTGCTGGCGTGGTGGGTCTATCGCCGATATCGAGCAGGCTGTCGCGAGCCCGACCCGGCTCAGCTCTGACGAGGCGGCCTGCCGACGCCTGCTCGCGCTGATCCCCTCGATACCGACACCCGTGTGGGGTCGGGACGAGCTGGAGACCGGCGAGATGTGGAACTCCAACTCGGTCACCGCATGGGCCCTGGCGCGCAGCGGGTTGGACCCACTGGCCGCGCTTCCTCCCCGCGGGGGCCGCGCGCCGGGCTGGAACGCGGGCCTGGTCGCCGAATGCCGTCAGAGAGTGGCCCAGCCTTTCGGCGGGCCGCACCTGAGTGGTCCCATCGGGGCCCGGCGGCTGAGCTGAGCCCGGTGCCTTGCAATTGCGCTGCACCTCCAACGGGGCGCTGCAGGCACGCTCTGCGAGGTCACCGTCACGGGCGATGAGATTCAGCGTTCGCGAGTCGAACTGCTCTCTGCATCGTTAGTCTGCTTGTCGTCGCGTACCGAGGGGGTCGCTGACATGCGCTTCAACCCACCGCCGAACTGGCCGTCGCCACCGCCGGGTTGGACCCCGCCAACAGGGTGGACACCGGACCCGGCCT